>DIEZ01000066.1 GCA_002418885.1 Syntrophaceae bacterium UBA5761 | reverse complement strand
GGTCAGAGCCGTCGCCCCGCCGGGCATGTTCACGGCCAGCCCGCCCGCGCCTTCGGTCAGAGAGGGAATGATGCTGCCGGAGGCCCCGGCCGCCCCGGCCCCCTCCGCTGCCGCCGTGGTGCCGGTCATCCATGCGGGGAGAGAGCTTGCCCAGCTTGCCGGGAGGTAGCTGGCAAGATAGGGCATGGCGTAGGGGGCCGCGACAGCCGCCGCAAGGTTTGCCAGCGTCCTTCCCCCCGTGGTGTTCATGAAGTTGTGAGTACCTTCTCCCAGGTTTTCCAGCGGCTTGATCCCGGTTCGCTCACCGCCCCATTCGAGGATGTCTCCCAGTCCCGATACTGCTCCCGGAATAATGTCCGCGATGCTGTCAAAAAATCCCATGGCTCAAGCCTCCCTTAATCAAGAATTTCCAGATCCATCTCCCAGGGGGAGTAAATTTCCAGCCCCGTGCACATCTCCGAAGACTGAGGGGCAATTGAAAGCGAGTAGGTGTAGCACTCAATCCCGTGGGGAAGCGAAAGCTCCCGATACGATTCCTTGTACGAAGAGCCGCCGCCGTCGAGTCCATTGGCCTCCGCGTCCCCGAAGGCGTCCATGGTGATCGACGTTGCAATCCCGTCAACGTACAGCGTGACCTGCGGGGGATAGGTCGTCGCATCGTCCCCGGCGTGGTAAAGTGAGTATTTGAGCTTTTTCAGACGCTTCTTCCGGGTGATGTTCTCGGCGCCGCCGCATAGGTCGTGCGTCCAGAGCTTCGCCGCCGTGCTGATATACGTCGAGGTGTCGCAGGTCAGGGGGTACAGGGTCGATGGAAAGCCCCGGAGCGTCACGGTCCCGCTAACGCTTACCGCCTCGTGAAGGGTAAAATACCGCTGATCAGACCAGGGGAAATAGCAATGGCAGGTTCCCGCCGAGTCCCCCCAGGCCGTCAGGCTCCTTCGCTTGAGGCTCTTCGTGACCCGGACATCGGGAAATCGGGAGAAGTCCAGGATGTAATTCAGGTATCCCGCCTTGATCGTCCCGCCCACGTTGTAGGCAAGCTGCAGGATGTAATAAGGCCCGATCTTGACGGCGCTGGTGTAGGTAAGATCAATGTCGTTTGCCGATGTTTCGTTCTCGTTCAGGATCTTGTCGAGCTTCGGGGACGCGAGGAGCTGCGAGGAATCCCCGTTGAAGCTGGCAACCCCGAGGCGCCCGGAGTGGTCCTGGGTGAGATAGACCATCCCGCCTGCCTCTTCAGAGAAGCAGATCGTCGCGGAGGCCGCAACGCCGTGGAGGGCGAAGGTCTTCTTCATGGCCCATGTGTCCGGGTCTTCCCCGGATTTCTTGAGCCAGGTTTGTTTTGTTGCGATGTAAAGGTATGTTCCCCAGGACACAAGGCCCTTGACCGAAACCCCGCCGTGAGGAGCGCAGACCCGCAGGTCAATCCAGTTGTCCGTCTTCGAGGCGATGGGAAGGATGATCTCGTTCTCGGTGGATGTATCCCCCCCTGCCGCCTCGGAGTAATAAAGCCTGTGCCCGTAGGTCGTTCCCAGGGGGGTTGTATAAAAGCGCCCGTAATGGAAGCATCCGAAGGCGTTTGCTACCGTCCGCGTGTACCCGGTGGACCATACCCCGATGGGCTGATACCCCGTCACATCGCAGACCCCGTTTGCTATCAGGGTGACATCGGAGGAGTCGTCCGTGTAGGTCGTCGTAGTGTTATCGTCTATCGTGGCAACGTAATAAATATCGGCCAGCGTCCCGGCTGCTCCCGGGCCCCTGTAGAGCTTCCGCTTGATCGAGACGGCCCCGGTCAGATTCAGGTATTGATTCGATACCGCAAGCGGGATGTCCGTCCACGATATCTTGTTCGTCACAACGGTCACTTCGGCACTTGAGGGGGAAAGTCCCGTCTCGTAGGTCATTCCATCAGGGAAGGTGATCAGGAAACTTGCATAGCAAATATAAACGCCGTCGGGGTTCCCGGCGTCCCCGGAGTCTGCCGTCGTGACTGCCGAGGCCGGGTTCTTGATGGCGCCGTTGAACATGTTCCCGGTTGCTGCCTCGATCATCAGGTGCCCGCCGTTGGTCCCGAAGATGTGATACATGTTGCCGTACTTCTGAACCATGTTCGGGCACCAGGCCCCGAGGTCCAGGGAGCCGTAAGCAACCGTCCCGGCGCTGACCTGGGTGGCCGCCGAGTAGTCAGACGGTGAATAGAAGAGCTTGCTTGCCGCCGCCGCCGGGTCGTAGAGCTGAAGGACGGCCAGGTAGGTGCTGACCGGGTCGATGTAGAGGCCGCTCACCGGCGTCATGGCCGCGCTGATCGTGGCAGACAGGCCTCCCGAAGAATAGGCGGGAAGGGTTTTCGTCACCCCGTCTCGGTCGATGACAAAGCCGTCGGCCGCCCGAAGGTATCCGGGCTCCATGAGAGGGCTCCTGGCATCGGCCCCGAGCCCCTTGTGGAAGAATATCTTTTCCTTGTGCGCTTGCGGCATTACCTGAACCTCGGCACGATCTGCGTGGGTTTCTCTTCGTAGGGCCTCGCCGCCTTGGCCGCCTTCGCCTTGGCAACCTCCGCAGCCCAGAGGGCCTCGTAGGTGTTGGACCGCTCAAACTCCTTGGTCCCCTCCCGGAATGTCCTCAGAAGATCAGCCACGACCCCAAAGACGAGGGCGTGATGGTATCCACGGGGGATGTCGGGGTACTGATAGGCGTTGGCCTGGCTTGAATCGGCCGCCGTCTCGTCAAACCTGAAGGGCGTCGGATAGGGGACGTAATCGATCCACAGGTGATCGGCCGGCACGGTGATGTCGGCAAGGCAGCCGAAGTCATACCCGAAGATGAACCGCTCCTGCTGGGAGCCGATCAGGGCCATGTACTCCCCGGCCAGGACCGCGTAAAGGTCGCCTGTGGTCCAGGTGTCGGCCGTCCCCCCGTCGAGTCCCGCAGAGATTGCCAGGGTGTTCGCCCCGACCGTTGTAATAATGCCGTAGGAGCCATCTGTGATGTTCCGGGCGTACATTCCTGCGAGGAGCCCGTAACTCGTGAACGTTGTCGCGCTGTCCGTCAGGGTCGAGGCGTGATCGCTGGTCACGGTCCCCGTGATGTTCGTTTGGGTCGTCGGCAGGGATGTGATGATGGAGATGCCCGTGTCTGAGGTCCCGGTGTAGAGCGTCCCCGAGCTTTCCGGCTTGGGATAGATCCCGATCATGGGGATATTGCCGGCCGTCTCGTCCGGGTAGATCAGCTCCGGGCAGTCCGCCGAATCCGCAACCTTCCAGCCCTCGTAATTGGCATCGAGGAAGGCTTGGTCCCGGAGGTCGAGGTCTTCGTACTCGTCCTCGTCCGTGTAGTACCGGGCTGCGATGAGCCCGCCGTCCATGCAGTTCGACGGCAGGCGGTACAGGGACCGCTCGGCCGTCATGCAGATAAGGGCTGATTTCTTGTTGCATCTCGATTCCCGGGCAAATTGGTTCTGCCGCTCGTTCAATTTCAGTCGGATCAGCCACTTGGGGAACTTCGTCAGGGTTATCGCCGTTGTCGAAATCACTTCCCCCAGCTCGAAGGCGATCAGCTTTTCGAGGACCGAAAGCGGGATTCCGTCATACCTGCCTGATGCTTGTGCCATGAATTACGTCCTCTCCGGTTGTCCGGGGCCGAACACGTTGTCCGTGTATTCGTCCAGATCCTCGTCCTCGGGTCGAAGGCCGTTGAAAAGAGCATCCTTCCCCGTGACCTTCCGCCCGAACCGCTTGTCCGTGTGGTGCGTTGAAATCTTCGTCCCGTAGGCCGCCGTCTTGTAAATGCTGTACTGATCCCCGTTGGTCCAGATGTCCAGGGCCCCGCCTGAAAGAGTACAGAACAGGTAGTCCTCATGAACTTCGGTCACGAGCCCGTTGGAGCCGTCCGTGTCGTTGTGGATTGCCAGCCCCGCCATGACCCCGCAGGACTTGAAGTCTTTGCCCGGATCGAGGAGCATGGCGTTGATTTCAATCGTCGGGTCGGTGAAGTTCTCCGTCGGCATGGAGATGTCGAACCCGTCGTGATCCAGGGTGATCTTGTACGGGTTGGAGGCAGAGACGATGCTCCGCTGCCCCGTGGCTCCCTTGTGGGTGCCCCTTGCCATGTAGTCCGTGTCGTAGTGAATGACGGCTACCCCGCCCCGGTTCGTCTGTCTCATGGCACCTTTTTTATGTCTGGGTGACGGGTCAGGAGGGGGACCCGCCACCCAGGTCTAGGGGTTGAGAGAGAGGTGAAAACGGTTAATCGATTGCGTCGGCACCCGGATACAGAATCCCGGAGTACGTCCCGAGTATGCCGGACTTGTAATTCTCTGCCACAAACAGACCAGCCGCGCCTGCCAGGATCGCAGTATCGCCAGCATGATCCTGACCGCCCACGAGGTTGCGGACAATCGACCCGGTAGAGGCAGTGTTTGCGATGGAGATGGTCGGGGTATTGTCGCCGTCATGCTCGTTGCGGATCACGTTGTCTGCTACGAGGATGTTCTTCATGACTTCCGTATTCGGCGCATAGATTGCCGAGAACGGGGTCACGGAGAGATCGCAGCAAATGACATTGCCCATGATCTTGATGTCGTTCTGATTCGTGTTGATCGTGATGACGCTGTTGGCAGCCGTAACGCTGTTCCAGGTGCATCCGATGAACTCGAACCCGTCCGCATCATTGTCCGCCGCTCCGATGCTCGGGCCGCACAGCCAGTTCTCGGCGGTCGTGTTGTCCTCGAAATGACAGTTCATCATCCGGAACCCCTTGGCCGTGACGGTCCCGAAAACGACGATGTTGGCGTGGCCTGCCCTGAAGATGCAGTTTTCAATGCTGCAGTTGGCCGCCGTGACCAGCATCGTAACAGCCGTCCCGCCGTCCATCAGGAAGGCAGGCCTGGCATCGTAGCGCCCAAGGCCGACGATCCTCACCCCGATCTTATCGATGGTGATTCCGCCAGCTCCGGTAATCGTCTCCGCATGGTGGGCCATGAGGTAAATCACATCGTCATGGCTTGCCGTGCAGAGGGCAAGGGCACGGTCCAGGGTAGCCAGGGGGCTTTCCTTGGACTTGCCGTCGTTATTGTCCGAACCCGTACCCGAGTGAACGAAGTACGCATTCCCGGTTGACATCGGTGAATATCCCGCCCCGCCGAGGACGTTCCAAGCACCGATTTGAATATCGGTAAGAGCCATGTTGGAACCTCCTTATGCGGGAATAACTCCGTAAAAGTCGCGTTCATCGGCAATCTCAGCACTGAATCGCTGATCGCCCTTCGCCATCAGGTCGCCCGTCTGGAAATCCTTCTCGCGGGCAAACCGGGTCTTGCGGCGCCAGAAGTAGATGATCCCGCGCCCTTCCATCTGAAGCACCCAGGAATCAACGTCCGTCATGTGAGCCCAGGAATTGATCTTGATGGACCTGCCGGAGCTGGCATAGGCGTTGATGGCACGGTTGGCCGTGTCGGGCTTGTCAGGCGAGAAGATGATCTCGCGGGCCTTCTGTTCCAACTGCGGGGGAACCCACAGCTTGTTTACCGTCTTCTTGATTTTCATCTGACGGTGGTTATACTGATTCTCCGCAGCGATGAGGGCCGCCCAGAAAGACGTGTAGGTCAGGTCCGTGGCGGTGGACTTGTTGGAGAAGGTCGAGGCGTCCAGCCGTGCATGGTCCGTGGCGAACAGTGCCTTTCCGTCGCGGGTGGTGTGGTAGGTCGTGGCCGTTCCGCTGTTGAAGAACCGCGCCATGTAAACCTCGATGTTCTCTTCGAGGCTTTCCCCGAGGTCCTTGAACTGATCCGACAGGTCCTCGGCGTTGCCGCCGCCGTTGAGTTCATAGAGGTTGTCTTCGATTGCCTCTTCGGTGATCCGCACGGCCAGCGCATACACATCATGCACCCACGCCTGCTTTGCACCCGCGATCTGCGTGTCGTAGGTCACGGCTGCGCCTTCACCCTTCTTGACCGGGAGGCCGAGGCCGGAGCGAATCGCGTCCTCTTCCTTCTTCTTCTTGCTGGATTTGACGGTTACGAGGTTCGGCCACATGCTCTTGGCGCGCTTGCTGATGTAGGAATCAACGGCGAGAGCGAAGAGGCCAGGGACGTACTCATTCACGAATCTTGATCTGGTCCACATAGTTTATTGGCCTCCTTTCTTAAACTGCGGCCGCATTGGAGCCGAGGAAGTGAGCGTTGATTTTGCAAATCCACCTGGAATAATGGTCATTGACCGGGTTGTCGTCCGGGTGGGCCGAAAGAACCTTCACCGAAACGGTGATGGTGGTCGCGTGAGAATTGGAATCGATCATCTGCTTCGAGATGCCCGTCGAGGTATTCCCGAGAGAAACTCCCGGAGAGTAGATCTCGAAGTTGAGGCCAACATCCGCAAGTGCGATGTCGTCCGTCACGCTGTCTTCCTGTGCGAGGAAGAGTTGATCGGGAGAGTCGGCCACGAGCACATAACCTGCGACCGTCCCGTCACCAACCCGCCCCGCGGGGATGTAGAGGATCGGGTCCATGTCTTCGTCAAAGCAGGCGAGAACCGATCCCAGAAGGATCGCGCCTACGGTTGTGGAAATGATCGCGCTGTCGGCAATCGCGACCGCCGCAAGACCATTTCCCTTCGTCGTGGCAATCGCCGCCGGGTCTGCCGCCACCATGTCCTGAAGCATGATATTCAGCGTCGGGGCAGTGGGAACGACATACATCCCTGCGTGGATCACCCTTTCCCAGGGTTTAAACCCAAAGGGAGCACTAGCCTGTGCCATAGTTAAACTCCTTGTTTAGTCTGGTGTTTCGTCAATCAAATCATCCGTAAGAACCTGGCCCCGGCCTTCGAGGAAGTCTTCCCCCTCGGAGACGGTGACGCCGGTTCCTCTGATTTCCGCGTTCAACTTCCCCGAAGATTCGGAGAAGCGGGACCCGCCCTCGAACCCCTGCTCCTTCGCCTTTTCACTAACCCCGCGCTGCTCAAGGGAATCGGCAATACCGTCTTTGATACGCCGATCCAGCATGTGCAGGCTCCAGGGCCGGAAGACGAGAAGCTGGTCGTAACGGGCGACGCCGCCATGTATGGGATCGACATACTTGGCGAGAAACGGGGTACTCGTTCGGTTGCAAATCCACCATCGCTTATGCTTCGGCTGCTGATCGCCGGTCATTTCGTCGATGCGGGATGCCTTCCTTTCGATCCAACGGAACTCAAATCGTTTTTCGTCCTCGGCTTTCTTTGCCGGCGGAGGGAGAGGGTACGGATCCTCCTGGAGGGAGAAGTCGTTCATGTCCCCCTCGGTGATCGTCTGCCAGGAGTCGTCCTCCTTTGCGACCCGCTTGGCGATTGCCAGTTCCTCGGGAGTCAGATTGGTCAGATCGGCCACAAAGGGCTCCCGGTCTTGTTTCGTCTCTTCTGCAGGTGCAACCTGCGTATTTGCTTTCGGTCGTGCCATTGTCTTAGTCCTCCACACTCATGGGTTTTTTGGAGCCCTTCAGCATCTGGGCGTAAATTGACTTCCCTTTCGGGGAGAGGCCGAGTCTTCCGGCCACATCTGCCGATTCAGCGGAGAGGGTTGCTTTGCCACTCCCGGCGCCTCCGGTCCCCTTGCCTTTCGGAAGGGCGTTACCCCGGATGGCGTCTTTGCGCTTGTCGTCGGCGTTCTTTCCCTGGGCCTCTTTCTTGCCCTGTTCGACCGCTGCCTGAAGGATAGAGGGCAGCATGAGCTGTGTCCTTACTGCGACCGCGAGAAAGTCCCCGTAGGGATGATCCCCGACCGTTAGCTGGTCTTTGATCTTGTCGATCAATACCCGTCCCTCGGATTCGGCTTCCGCGAGGTCGGGGTAGTTCTTTGACAAATAGTCATCGAGTTCCTTTTTCTTCGTGGAGAGCTCAACGGCGTCGACCGCCTTCTTCTCCGCACCTTTTGCCGCCTGCTGGGCCGCGTACTCGATCACGTTCAGGAGTACGTCTGGGTCGTCCTTGTGCTCCTTCATGATGGCCCGGAGCTGCTCTTTGGTGAGGGGGGCCTCCCCTTCCTTGTCGGCCTCCTTTCCTTTTCCCTTGCGCTCCTGCCGGGCCTCATGCAGGGCCTTGTTCAAGTTCTTGATGTGGGCGGCCTGCTTCTCCAACTCGGTCTTTACCTTCGTCAGTTCGTCGGGCTCGTCCTTCCCCTTTTCACCGTCCTTGTCCGCGTTTTCGTCGTCTGAGGTTTCTTCGCCTTCCTCGCCCTTTTCGCCGTCATCGAGCAAAAGGTCGTGGGCATCGGCGTCGAATTCCTCGCTTCCCTTGTCGTCCTGGGTGTCTTCACCCGTGGTCTGGTCCTTCTCGTCGTCTGGCATTGTGCCGATCTCCTTATGTTTTTCTCGGCTTTACGGAGCCGGTTCCGTCAAGGAGGCAATAAAAAAGGGCGGCCCACTCTTTCGAGTGAAGACCGCCCCGGTTGTTCCGATAGCGTTATGTCAGGTCAGTTATTTAATAAATAAATTATTGAGAAATGCTACATGCTTTGCGTATGGATGAACAATAGCCGTGCAATCCTTGAAAGTCTGATCTCTGCAAATCACATCGGAGCCGAATACGATCAGTTTTGCGTTTTTGAAGTCATCTCCCCCCACGACTATCCCCCCTTCATACTTCACTACTTCATCCCCCGATTTCATTTCAAGCAGGGCTGCGTATTTCTTCATTGCATCGTGCTCAGCCTGCAAGACCCCTCCACACTTGACGATCAACCACTCTTTTGCCTTTTTAATGATCTTCATGCTTTCCTCCGTTCTTCGGATAGTTCAGACCTTTATACTCTCCGTCTTCTTCACGATCACGATCTTACCCGCTTCCATCTTGATAAGCAACTCTCCATAGAAGCGTTTTTCAATCAATTCCCGGATGATGGTGATCAGCTTATCCATTCTCGCTCAGCGTCTTCCTCAGAAGGCTCATGTCAACCTTGTGCATGGCCGCCTGGATGAGGGTCTGGGCTGCTGCCTTGGCCTCTTCTGTCTTTGCAAGCCCTTCGGGGATTCTCACGATGCAACGCAGCATCTCCATGGCTCCCCTGATGTAACCCGGGTCGGCGTTGTTCTTCCACATCTCGTGGATGATCTTCGCGCCGAGGGCGATCTCAAGCTCTCGGTATTCCTGCCAGTCCTCACTGAATAGGATTTCCTGCCCCATTTCCCTCTCCTGCTCCCGTGGCCGCCGCCACTTCCTGTTTCGTCACCTCGTACTTCTGGACAACCGCCATAATGTTCGGGTCGGCCAGGAACAAGTCCACGAGCTGCTTTACCTGCGGATTGATGTACGCATCGGTATCCGTGCGCCCGTAGGACTTCAGGACGTCCTCGCGCACCTTGACGGGGTTCATCAGCGGATCGGCCCCGAACATCCCTAGCAGATCCTCGTTCTCTTTGCGCTCGATGAGCTTGTTGGCGCTCTCCGTAGAGGCCCCGAGGGTGAAATTGACGCCCTGCTTCATGAACTGCCGGGGGATCGGGACATCCCCCTTTGCGGTTTTGAAGGTCTTGTTCAGCGGCATGTACTGATAATAGAGGTCGTAAAGGGCCTGCAGGACCGTGATAAACTCATCCTTCAGGGTCGTGCTCTGGTAGTTGTACTGAATGTTTCCTTCCTGCACCGCAAGCATGGCCTCGGTCGCCGTGTTCTGATTGTCCTTGATCCTCCCCATCTGCACATCGCTGATATGCCCCACCTTCTCCCAGAGCTGCATGAATACCTGGAAAAAGGCCGTGAACTGCGCCGGGTTGATGTTGAAGTTGGGGAACAGGATTCCCTGCACCGAATCGACCTTGATCCCGGCCCCGGGAAATATCTGCTTCTGCCCGCCCACCCCGGAACGGTCCTCGTAGAAAAAGAACGGCATCATTACGATGAAGGAGATGTTGACCAGCATATTGAAGATGTTCGATCCGCCTTCGAGGATGCCCTTGAGCTTCGTGTAAACGGGCTCCCCGCAGCTCCGGGTGTCGTCCGCAAACAGGCGCACCCTCTTGATGGCCGAGTCGTTCTTGAACTTGATTTCCCTGTTGAGCTTGAAACGGATGATGGTCCCGGTCTGCAAGGAGATCGTGACGATGATCTTTTCCTCAGTCCAGTTGGTTTGCTCGGTTTCGTCGTCCTTCTCCTGGTCCTGGTAGATCGGATAGGACACATGGCACTCGATGCAGGGGACCGTCTCTTTGCCCGTGACTTCGATTTCGTCCACCTCGCGCTGAATCTGGACCGGGTCCGCTTCGTCCTGGGCCTGCTTCGAGGATTGCTTGTGACCGCAGAGCCATGGGCCTATGTTCATCCAGCCGGCCGCCTGGTCCTGCCCCCATCGGAATAGCTCCGCGTAGGTAGGGTGGATCATGCGGATCTTATCGCACTCTTCCCACGCCTGCACCGTCCCGACGTTGTCCGGGTAGTAAAGATCGGTGAAGTCCACGAGGTCCAGGGAGCCGCCCTCGCCCACGTCGATCACCTCGTCCTGAACGGCCGGCAAGCCATCCTCTCTGAGTGCGGGCTGTCCCGTCTGCGGGTCATAGGCAAAGTCTCTCTGCGTCTCCCTCTGCACCCCGTAGGCGGGAAGCGGGAAGACGGTCCCTTCCAAGAGCAGCCGATGGCAGAAGCGTCTTACGAAGTCGTTGATCTTGATGAAATGCGTCAGCTCCCGGTTGTACCAGTCGGAGATGACCTGGACGAATTCGTCCTTGTCCGAGCGGCCCTGCATGGTCAGATTGACGATGGGCTCCCGGCCCGTGATCCCTGCAACAAGGCGCGGCTCAAGGTTGTCAATCGTGATCGTGAGGAGTGGCAGGACGATGTTCGATGCCCCCGGCCATGGGAAGCTTGTTGGCTTCTCCTTCTGCGCGTAGGCTTCCCGGGAGGCGATGATCTTTTCGATCATGGCCTTCCGATATGGGGAATCCTTGAAGTCGTTGTAGAGCTTGAGGCAGTGCTCCACGAGCTTCCTGTACTTCCCGTTCTCGGGCGCCTGTTTCGGTTTCAGAGGCTCCGCCGCCTGCTGCCGCAAATCGGTTTCCTGAAAGATCACTTCTTCCACAGGTCCACCTTTTCCAGAAATTCAGGGAATGTGCAGGTGTCTCTTATCCACCGCTTCTCGGCCTTGGTTCCGGGGACCGTCGTGAACTTCTGCCCGGTCAGGGCTTCAAAGCGCCACTTGCCGCCTTCCAGGATCGCCAGGACTTGCTTTGTGCGGTACTTATGCCAGGCATCCGTAATGTCTTGTGTCGAATAGAAATCCATCACTTCTTTCCTTTCTGCCCCTGCTCGAAAAGACCGTAGGCTTTACCGAGGGCCTGCTTGAGGCTCTTTCCGGGATCTTCGCCCTTGATGGTCTGGACGGCCCTCTGGATGAAGGAACTGCGCTTTTCTCCTGGTTTTGGCTTTGGCATGGCTATTCTCCTTCGTAACACTTCACGGTTTCTTCCAGTTCCAAAGCGTACTCGACAACGGTCAGGTAGTCATCGAGCAACACCGGCATCGACCTTGGATCAACCAGGGTTGGCCGGAGTGGGGCCGGGCAGTACTTCGGGGGCTGTTCGATCACGACCGGAGCCTGGAACGCTAATTTTCCGCTGCACCCGATGGTTGAACATAGCAGTAATATCAGAAGCAACTTTTTCATATTCCACCTTTATCTCTTCACATGCTCCGGGTTGGTTCTGCAGTTCGATGATTCTCCGCCTCAAGACGTTGGCCTCGTCCTTGATCGCCTGCATGTCCTTGATGGATTTCTTGGCCGCGTCGAGGTTGGACTTGAGCGTTGCGAACATGTTTTGCAGGTTGGCGAGCTGCGCCCCGAGGTCTGCGTTGGTCTGCACCAGGACGGCCTTCTCGCCCTCAAGCGTGGCGATTGTGATCTTCTTCGCCTGGATAGTGCTCCACATGAAGAAGAGCAATGCGGCGAGTCCAACCGCCGCCCAGAGCCGCCAGTTAAGTAGTAGGCTTGCCATCGGTTCCCCCTTTGGCTGCATTGACGAGCGCCTCCGTCTTGTCCGCGCTTCCGCGTGTGCTCCCGAAGAAGTACATCATCACCATGCCGAGGGCCGACGACAGGCCGCCGAGAAGCATGAACACGCTACCCGTCGAGTCCTGCATGGGCGTCGGGCTGAAACTCAGATAGAGCAGGGCGATTGTCACCGAGAAGTAAGCAACGACAACGGTGTATGCCAAAACGTATTGATGGAGAAATTTCGTCGCCATGTCCCTACCCCTTCAGTTTAGCGATTGCCTCCTGCACCTTGGCCTCGATGCCATAGAACTTAATGTGTGTTGTATCCGGCCAGGTGAAAAACTTGGTTCCCGATATGGCGATTTCGTCAAGGTCGTCCTGGTCGTTCAGCAGTTTGATCTCCTGTGCGTCCCAAGCTACCCCGTCAATCCTGAACTCCGTGAGCAGGATCGGCCGACCATCCGTAAGGTAAGTGGCGAGATTCACGCTCACCGAATCGTTGTCTGCGGCTACGACATCCGTTGCCAGCACGTCGTGCTCGAAGGCTTTCTCAAGGATCTGCGTTTCCTCGCAGAACTTGACGAGGGTCCGAAGGACGGCCTCGTCGACCAAGACGTTAGGGCATCCCATGACGTCAGGGGCTACACGCCTGGAGATCTCGGTAAGGTTGGTTGCCACTGCTCTACTCCTTCACTTCGTCCTTGAGGATGATCGGGTTTTCTTTCGTCCCGATCACAAGTCGCTTTTCTTCGGGTTTCTCATCCGCTTCTTTGGCACCCCGGCTGATATAGCCGACGACTCCAGCGGCGACCGTCAGGACGATGTCCTTTCCGGCATCTCCCAGAAAATACATAGCACCGCAGGCGATTCCTCCAAGTACAATCATTGCCATTCCTTCGTTGAAATCGAATTTAATCATGTCATTGCTCCTGTGCCATCCGGCGATTCTTTCTTTCCTTGATAACTTGAGTAGCCGAACACGACTACCGCTCTATACATGACCTCTACCGCGCTTTTGGGAACCCACGGATCGTCGTGTAGGGACTCATAGAAAATTTCGTCGATGAGCCTCTTCGATGCCTCGACCTCCACGCCATTGATAATGAGTTTTCCCGTCCTATACCCCCTGTCATGCCCGAAGCCCGCCTTACGTCCGTACTTTTTAAGCAGAGCATAGGCAAGAGGCAATGCCGAGGGCACGGAGCATCCATCGGAGCGAGATCCTTTCGGGGTCGTGACGATGTCGCCGTTGGGCCTCTGGTAGTGGATGTCTTCCAGCAAGGCCCAGTCCTCCGGTCCTACTTCCTCAGCCTTCATGTTTCCCGACAGGTACGGCATTAACGCCACCCCCACTTCCACTTGCCCCTCACGAGGAGCCAGAGACGTTTGATTTGGTCGGTAAGTTTCTTCATCACTTCACCTTGAAGCCTTTGATGGTTTCTTTTTCTTCTTCGACCCACTTCTTGCTTCGCTCGATGACAGGCTCGATATCGACCGGAGTGCTATCGATGACTTTCCCGTCTCTCAGGGTGATTTTGTATATTCTATCGGGAACTGTGCCAGACTGGACGAGTCCATAGATATTCTGCTCCTTCGCCATCTGGTCAAGAAGTAAGTCGAGCGAGTCCATGTATTTTATCTGGGCAGCGCATGAAGCTTTACTATAATGCGGCATCTCATATATTGTTTCCGTGACCGGAGTATAGATGCCGCTGTTTGACGGGCACGAGCAATTCATCCAGATCAAGAGATAGACAATATACTTCACGGCATCACCTCCCCGTATTTTTCACTTCGGCACTTCTGGAAGATTCGTTGCAGGCGGCAGACTCATGAAGAGAGCGTGAACGTCTGCCGCATATTTCAGGATTTCATCGTCTTTCATTCCCGCCATTCGGAGTTGTGTAAAACCGACAATGACGAAAGCCTTTGCCACTTCGACCAGAATTGCAGCGGTTTCGGGGTTCATTAGAATCCACCTCCTATTCGATTAAGTAATGCGATAATGGCTTGCTCCTGAGCTACCGATGGAGTGCCTCCCTGCATGACGATTTCCCCATAGACAATAATGAGGGGCTGCGCCTCGACGAGAATTTCCCTCTTCTGTCTCAGTACATCCTTCTGGGCTTCCGTGAGATTCGGCTTGGCC
Source organism: Syntrophaceae bacterium UBA5761 (assembly GCA_002418885.1). Classification (GTDB taxonomy): domain Bacteria; phylum Desulfobacterota; class Syntrophia; order Syntrophales; family UBA4778; genus UBA2207. The sequence goes on along the minus strand of DIEZ01000066.1, from coordinate 32,960 downwards.
ACCTGGACCATGTAGTCATTGCTCTGACTCAGATAGAACGCCTCGAACCTCGTGAGCATTTCCTGTTGGGGCTTGAGTGCCGTTGAATTGAGAGCGCACCCGATGCAAATGAGCATCAGGATTGCTACGATTGCCGCTGTGTTCTTTCGATTCATGACTTCCTCCTATGCTTCGTAAAAGGTATGCCTGCCAATGACCCTGTGAACCTTTAACCGCTTTGCCCACTCCGGATGGACGTCTATCGTGTGATATTCCAGCGATGGAACGTTTCGCTTGATCGTTCCATCTAGCATATTCCGGGCGATTTCGTACGCTACGAAAAGAGTCGGCTTCTCATGGTATGCCCCTTCGAAGTTCCTTGCGATCTCTACACACGTTTCATACTGCGGGTCCGTGTAGCTCTGCGGGGGGCACGAGTTGAGCCACGAGAACTGCCAGGGCTTCATGATGACTTCGTGGACCGTCTCGCCATCCCACTTTCGATGATCGACGCGGTTCAGGATAACCGACCCCACGGCAATACAGCCCTCCATCCCCTCGCCTCTTGCCTCGGCCCAGATACACAGAGCCATGATCTGCGCTTCGGAAAGATCGAGGAATAGCTGTTTGTGCTCGCCGCGCATCTGTTACCTCCCTTGCCTCTCCCGCCTCTTCTGTTCGTTCCGAATCTCCTTTGTCATCTCCTTGATCTCGGAGATGTCATTGCTCATGTACTTTAGGCACGTTTCGGTGCTGGTAATCCGCACCTCGTGAGAGTTAAGCCTATCTATCACGGCCCTGTCCAGTTCTGTAGATGACTGGTAGCGAACGGTAAAGTAGGCAACCAATATGAGGGCTAGCAGTCCAGCAGTCCAGCCGAGAACATTGCGCGCAGTGTCGTTTCTGCTTTCATTCTCCATCATCGTCTCCTTGATACATTTGAGTATGAGCTATCAGAAACTGTCGAGTAATCCAGATTGTTCCTTCAATCCACATGAGACCGAGAATGAAGGCGGGTAAAGGTATTCCAAACATGGAGTAGTCTTCTATATCGTTGAAGGTCATTTTTTACTCACTCCCATAGACGTGATGCCGTGGATGCTGCCCTGTTCGTAGTATTCATAGGCTCCGATGTCCCATGCTGCACCTTGGGGCCTTGATGTTCCGATAATATCCGTGTTATAGGGTGCCCCGAGAGTAGCACCGTTGTTGACGCATAAAACCCCTGCACCTGTTGGAGTCGGGGTCGGAAATGCATTGATTCCAGCCGTTCCACTCTGCCCGTGAGTTTCCTGCATGGCGTAGGCAGCCTGAAAAGTGGTTAGGGTGTCGTAATAAGTTCCGTCTGCGTAAATAAATTTGCTGCCGATGTCGTAGAGGTTATAATCAAACTCTCCCGCTGAAAAATCATCCATGTCGGAAACATTGAGAGAGATGTGTTCTCCGGTGGTGACGAAGATATTGTTTTTGAAGTGGTAAGTTCCGTTCTTCCCGTCCTCGAAATCTATAGACAGCCCCCCCGCGTGACCTATTGTATTTCCGTAAAAGTAAAGCCCGTTCACGCCGTTTGTCATGGAAAAGTTCCTTGACCCGAACGTACTCATATCCACGCCGTTGACGGTTCCGCTGCTGGCATTGAAAATTACGTTTTCGGTGATATATATTTCCTGTTCGTTGGCTTCCTCTCCCCCGGTCACATTTTCGGAGAAGATGTTCTGCGTGTGATTGTATATTTTATTCTTGGAAATCTTAGCGAAGGACACCCCATAGAAACCGTCTACGGGAATAATCGCCCGTATGAACGCTATTCCGTCAGGGTGATTATCGGCAAAATTAGAATCCATGTTGTTATAAATCTGGTTGCCGCTGATCGTGAAATACTGCCCGTGGATATTGACTCCGTCCACAAAGTTGTCGTAAATGAAGCTGTTTCTGATGATGGTCCCGTTTGCATAAGTGGCGTCGGTAGAATCACCGGAAACTATAGTGACGCCCTTAATCCCAGCATGAATTATGCAGTTGTCGATCAGGATTTTCGTGCTCTTCCGGAAGTAGACGCCCGAAGCAGACCCCGAGTCTCCCCCTGCGTATATTTCGCAGTTTCTTACCGTCACCCCCGTAACTTGATAACCTTTTATGCCATGATAAGCTTCGGTCCATCCGGTTATTTTTAGCCCGTCAATCGTTGTGTTGTTGTCGACGGAAAATCTACCCTGAACAATAGGAGCGTCCCCGGTATTGTTGATGAACGTCAGGCCGGTTTTTCCTCCCGTGTCTACATTTTCTGCATAAGTCCCTGCGTGAATGATGATGTTGTCACTATTCGACGCTGCGGTAACGGCCTCTCCAATAGTGGAGTAGGTCTGCCCGGAGCCGACGTGACGATCTGCCGCAAGGGCATTTCCTGCCAAGACAAGGATCGCAATGACGATTAGTAGTTTCTTCATTTAATCGTCACATAAAGTGATAGCGGTGCCCATGCTATGCTGTTAGTCACTGAGCTGAGATTGGCGGGGGGAGTGTCGTATGCTCCTGACGTGGCTTTATACCAAAGCGTACCCGTGGAGTTTCTCACCGCTGACCACGCTTCCGTGGTAGAAACAAACAGACACACCCAATAGCTAGATGATGCGATGACACTCCCGCCGTCCATCACTCCCGATTTCCACCCAACACCACCCGATTCAGCAATCCCTCCAGAGCATCCGATCTTTAGATCGCCGGAACCGGGATTACCCCCGTCTGAGGAGTATACACATACCTTCACACTCGCGTTGCCACTTGCGGCGCTGCCGTAGACATACGCAGTGTCCAAATCTCCAGAGCAATCGGCAGCCGAAAGGAAACACATCGCAATATCTGCTGCACAGGACTGCGACGTTAACTCCGTAGCTCTATTGCCTACCTCGTTGGTAGCCGGGTTGCATCCAGCCGCCGCCGGCCCTCCCCCGCTTCCTCCAAGAATAGCGGGGCTCATGGCGATGGACTTGCTAAAGTCGATAGGCTCAACGGCAAAGCATAGCGAGGGAATCAGCAAGAACAGCAGAATGAATTTCTTCATGGCGTGCTCCTAGTTCGTCGTCCAGGTGCCCTTACCGGTGATACAGACCCATCCGAAGGAAGGCGTATAGATCGCTGCATCGGTATAGGCTACGGTTGTGTTAGCTGCGTTAAGGGCCGTCGTCCCGAAAACAAATCCTCCCGCTTCCGTGCTCATGGCCGTAACGGTGCCGAGTCGCGTATGGGCAGCCTCTACTGCGGGGATGCCTTCAATGGCAAGGGCGGCAGAGTTATAACCCGTCGCGTTGGCGGTAGCTTCTATGGCGTCAATCGTTCCGTTCGCACCGATGTCGAAGGCCACAGCACCGTATTTGTTCTGGGGAATCGTATCGTTACCCGGCGCGGTCTCGGCAACCGCTTTCGAGTATCCGGTCCCAGCGATATCGAACTCCACCGCTACCGTATTCTTGACGCTTGTGTTAGCAGTTGTTCCGATCCCAAGATCGGCTTCATTCTTAAGGCCCGTACCCGACATCTGTTCCGTGTAGCAAGTCAGCGTATCTCCCATCGTCGGGGTGTCTACGCTCACATAAGTCTTTCCACACGTCCCGTCCAGGCACATATAGTCTTGAGGGGAGTTGTCGGCAGTGAATCTCCAGTAGTTCATCGCGGCAAGCGTCGTGCCGACAAAGGCGATGAAGTTGTAGCCCGCTGCGGCCTGAGGTAGGGTATGGTTTACGTCCGCAAGCGACTGCCCGGTATTGCGAATCACCGTTCCCGACACCTGCGCTGCGGTCAAAGTTAATGCCGTCTTTCCATCCACGCGGGGAAGGGTGGCAAGAGGGGCAGTTAAGGTCTTGTTGGTCAGGGTGTCTGTGGAGGAAACCGTGACGACGTTTACGGTCTCGATGCTCACCACTCCAGGACTCACTCTTGCAAGCGTCGTATCCGAGGCGTGGCCGAGTTCGATGACCCCTACCGTTTCCAGCTTCTTGTTTATCTTGAATTTTACGTTCTTCCCATCGATTGTCGCATACGAGGTAGATGTTCCTGCCTCATGAGCGTAAAGGTCAAGCGTGCCGTTCTCTGCCCCATCGGCCCCATCCACATAACCGCCGACGATCTTTGCAATCTCCTTGTCCGCACCGGGGGCCTGAGTGTCAAGGAAGGAGTCGGTCGGAGAGTCGGAAGACGCCGTGGTGATCCCGCCCGCGCCAGTGGTCAGGCCCGTGACGGTCAGCATGCCGGAAGATGCGTTGTAGGTGATCCCGGCGTCTGTCTTGGGTCCTCTATCTCCCGTAGCGTCTTCAAACAAGGAGACAAAGGTAGTGGTGTCGGCCGTGTCGGCTACGGTGATGGTGGTGGGAACGCCACCCGTGTTCGCGTCTTCCTTGCAGTAAAATGCGTCTGCCGTCGAGTCGTAGGCGACCACATAATCGTCCGTGCATCCCTCAGCAACCGCCGCCGTCAGATCAACAACCTGCCTGATTCCTGTACCGTCGTACCAGCGGATAGCTCCGCGGAGGTGGTTTGTAACCGTTGAGTCATGGACAATAGAGCCAGCCGTAGAAGCGGGGTCTGCATTGGCCGAGGGGATAATGACGCTCCCCGTGAACGTGGGAGATGCGAGTTTGGCGTACTGATTCGCCGTCTCTGCTGCCATCGTTCCGAGGGTAAGAGAACCGGCAGGCAGGACCAGGGTAGAAGCCCCTGCGTTGCCTGTGAGCGTCACAGCCCCTGTCTGAACGGTAAGGGAAGTGTCTACGTTTAGGGTAGCGGCTGCGGCAATGTCCAATACTGCCGTACCGTTTGAAATGGCGAGGTTGTTGGTATTCGCCCCGAAGGTAATCGTTGCATCCCCGGTCAGGCCGTCAGCGTCAAGGGTGAGGTAGTGCGACCCGTCGTAGATGCGGGGGTTGGCCGTGAATGACAGTTGCTTGTCAATCGTGAAAACCGCGTCCGTGGCACTGGAAATCGTCCAGAGGTTCGCGCTTGCGGTCAGGCTCATTCCCTCGCCAGCCGCCGTAAACGTGAGCACGCCAGCAGCGGGAATGATTGAAACGGATTGGTCGGCCTGAAAATAAACGCCTTTCCCGTCGTGCAGGTAGATATGCCCCCACTCGGCAGAAGTCGTGCCGATGGTCTGGCCCCCTGCGCTGTCGGGTTTAGGTGCCCCGGTCCAGGCAACCGAACCATCTTCGGCCATGCCGGTAACAGCTCCACCCGTACCTCCCCCGCTCGGCGGAGGCGCCCAGCCGTTGCTTGCGTAGCCGAGGAGCATGGCCGTTGTCAGGATTGCGATGAGTTTGTTTTTCATGGCCCTACCCCCTAGAAAATTCCCAAAACGTTGGCGAATCCGTTGGACCCGTTCGCTGCGTTGATCAGGTAGCACTTCGCCATGTTGTCGGCGTCGGTCAGGATCATCGTGGAACCGTTCGGAATCGTGATGCCGATCAGCGAGGTCTGGGCCGGGATGGTCCCGTCGCAGCCGACCTTTAGCGACTGCGTCTCGCCCTGTATCCAGAGCTGCCGGGCCGTCTTGCCGTAGAAGTTCGGGTTGATGTAGTCTTTCTGGCCGAGCGTGATGATCGTGCCGTCTACGGTCGCATCATCGGCCACGGCCTCGACGGTGAGCTTTTCGTTGTTCTGGAAGGCGATCCCGGTCCAGCTCTTCAGGTATAGGAAGCCGACTGCGTCGCCGCCGGCCCAGGTCCCGCTTGTCAGGTCAGGAACGTAGGTCACGACGGCCTGTGCCCCGGAGGTCGCCCCGAGGATACGCATCCCGGCCGTGATCGCCGTCGTCCCGCCCGAGTCGAAACCGATCTTGTACTCGGCGTACTTGTAGGCCCCGGCGGGCATCAGCAATGCCGTATCACCAGGCGCAAGCCTCATGGTTGTCAGGTTCAATCCGTCGTACAAAAGGCTGATATTCGGCATGGCTAAACCTCCGTGCTATTTGAATCTCGGTGTGAGTTGGACGACTTTGTTGTCAGGCTTGATGATACGGGGCTCGTTCTGCTGCTTGGCGATGAGCGTCTTTGTCAGTTCGTAGGCGTTTGAGTTGGCCTGCATGTTCCCGCAGGCGGGACAGATATACGTCACGATGGAAGGGATGGCCGTGGGGAGAATGAGGTATCCCCCGTACTGCTCCATGGCCTCCTCGCGTTTGAGGCCGCATCCCTTGCAGGATGTGGGCGCCTCGATCTCCTGGCTGATCTTTGCTGATCCGTTCATCCGATCCTTACCTCGAGGCTCCCATCCGGCTCCGTGCTTCGGTTTCTGTCCATCCACCCGCCGAGCGAGATGTCGGGCGGCCGGATCTTCGAAGGCGGGAGTTTCTTGTCTAAACCGGGGTCGTACTCTCCGATCTGGGCTCCTACCCTTCCCCGGAAGTCTTTTTGCTCCTGTGGGCTCATTCTGCGAGCCAGTAGGGTCATCATTTCGGAGGCCATGGCCGCCGTGATCACCCTTTCGTCGTGGCAGCCGCTCTCGGCCTGGTACTTCATGTTTATTTCCACGAAGGTCCGCATTTCGCTGACCGTCTCCTTGCAGCGGATCTGCAGGGCTCCCGCTCCCCCCAGCTCGTGCAGGGCATCCAGCATCTTCGGGCGGGATTTCTTTGTCGTGATCCAGCCGGGCTCGCCGGGCTTCATCTCGAACTGCGGGTAGGCCCGCTTGGTCAGGTCATCGACCACCGTGTATCCATGGTTGTTGAGTTCGACGCAGGCAGGCGCACGGTGATACAGGTTGCCGATCAACTCCGTCACTTCCCCGATCATCCCGTAGTGAATATGCCCGTGCCATTGTGCCGCCTGGGTCCCGGTCCTGTGGTTCCAGACATCAATGCAGGTCGGGTCGGGCTCCCGGTTGGCCTCTTCCTGGGACTTCTTCACCCCGCCGCCGGCGTCCACCGTGAGGACGTAGGACATCTTCGGGTCTGGCTTTTCCCAGAGCTTGAAATGCCCGTAGGGGTTGGGCCTGATCTTCGTCTTGCCCTGCCGGTCCACCGGGTCGCCTACGAGGATAGGATCGATGCAGGCGGCCTCAAGCAGGTCACACAGGGCCTTGCCGTAGAGGTTGGCGCCCTGGGTGAGGAACGACTCCTCGACCGTGGCCGGGAATTCCTGTTGGAAGTTCTCCACCCGATCCTTGAACGTGTTGGAAATCATCCACTCTCGCCAGTGGAGTTGCTCCAGGGTCAGGCCGTAGAGCTTTATCAGGCGAAGGGCTTCGCTCTCAACCTGGCGCATGGTCTCGCGGTCGGTCACGGGGCGGTTGATCTGCAGCCAGAACTCCCGGCGCTGTTCGTCGGTATCGAACGGGCGGGTGTAGATCTCATGGGCGAACCAGGGGATGAAGACGAGGACCCAATCCGTCTTTGGGTTCTTCCAGGCGTAGGTAATGCCGTCCTCGGAGTAGTACGGGTGCCTGCCTTCCTGGTAGGCGTCGAAGACATCGCGTTGAAAGCGGTTGCCGAACCCGTTGCCGGTGCTCTCCAGGTAAACCTCGGTATCCTTGGGGTCGGAGATGCAGGACATCAGGCCGTCGAGCAGGTCGTCGGGGTTGCCGTCCCAGAAAGCCACCTCGGAGCCGTGAAGGAAATGCACGCCCTGGGAGCGGCCGGCGCTCGTCGTCTTTGCGCTGGCAAGGGAGTACTCGCTCTTGAGCCCTGTGCCCTCTTTCGTGTCGAAGAGGAGTTCTTTCTTCGAGCTGTATTTGGTCTTGGGCTTGAGGGGGTTTTGCTCGTGGAACAGGCGGGCCATGCTGAACAGGGTGTCGGTTGAGTCTTCCTCGTGGGCTACGATGAAGGCGTTGACATTGAAGTTGAGCGATGTTTTCCAGTATCCTCTGCCCTCGATGTAGGTTGATCCCCCGAACCTCCTGGCCTTGTCGAGGATGATCCTGACGTAGCCGATCTCGGATCTCTGCTTCTCCACGACGGCGTCAAGGATGCGCTGTGGGCGGTTGAGGTTGAATGGCAGGATGCGCTTTGTGGTGTGATCCCTGACAAACAGGCAGGCGGCCGCAAACTCGCGGAAATTAGCGCGTAGGGATGCAACCTTTGCCTCCATCCACTCACTCATTCTTGCCGTCCAGCTTGCGTAGGATGTCCTCGATGCCCTGGATGCCCAAGTCGATCTTCTGCACCTCGTCGCCCCGGAGTCTGCAGAGGTACTTCAGGGCGTCCATTTTGTCGTAAAGCTCGTATTCGGTGCTCTGGTCCAGGACCACATCGCCCTTGTCTCCCGGGGTGTTGAGTATTCGCCGCTTCTCCCGGATCTTCTTGATGGCTTTTCGTTTGCGCTTGGGGATTTCGTTGGATGGGATGGCCTGGACTTCCCCGCCCTCGGCCACGGTCACAAAGTCTGCAATGTCTGAAAAAGCGATCCCGCACAGCTCACGGGCTATCTTCGGGAACGTCCCGCCGGCCTTCTCAATGGCAACGAGTCGGCAGTTCTTTGCCTCTTGAGATGCCTGCTTTCCGGCCTGTGACCCGTTGCTTAATGACATAGTGGGTGCCCGGTAACATGACACTGACGGCTCAATGCTGGATTTGCTTGGGAACCCGTTGATGCTCCGGGCATCTAGGAAGGATTAGATAGGCAGGTTTGAAAAAAAGCTATAGGCGTCTAGCGTCATTTAGCGACATCTTGCGACATTGACTCGATTATGTCGTTTGTTCTGACGATCCAGTACTTGATTTCCTTTCGGGAAGCTCTCACGGAGCCACAGAAGAGACGGACGATAGGCATGTGCCCGTCTTTTTCCCAGCGCTGGGCTGTTTTAACGGAGACTTTTAGGTAAGCCGCGATTTCATCCCAGCCCACGAGCATGTCATCCATCATTTCCCCCTCCCCACACAGCAGATGATGAAGATTATCAGCATGGCCGCGATGAGGTAGATGTCGGCGGCGCCGGAGTCGATGAGGGCGAAGAGGGCATTCATGATGGCCTCTTCTTTCGGTAGTCGGGCATGTTGATCTTGACGTTCTGCATACCGGAAAGCCTTGAGGCGATCCGGGCATCCAGCTTGTCCTCAATCTCTTTCAGGCTGAGATTGGTCGTGATGATGGTGCGCTTTGCGTCCCGGATCCGGCGATCGATGATGATGTAAAGGGTTGTGATGGCGAATTCGGTGGTTTTCTCGGCTCCCAGGTCGTCCAGAACGAGCAGGTCGTGGCTGCACAGATCCCGGATGACCTCGTCTTCCGTTTCCCATCCCCCGTCATTGAACGTCGAGCGGATTCGCAGTAGCAGCTCCGGGGCTGTCGTGAAGTACCCATGGCCGGCATGCTGCATCAGTGCCACGGCGAGGTGCGTCTTGCCACACCCTGTCTCACCCCGCAACACGATGTCACACCCCGTATCGGCCAGCTTTATGAGCCCCTGGACCATCTTGTCGTTCCCCTGGAATGTATCGAAACGGCACTCCCGGTATGCCTTCGGGATGTGCTGATTGATTGCTGGCGCCTTTGGTTCTGGTTCTTTTACAGGCTTCGGCCCTTCAATGACCTCCATGGCGGCTGCCACCTCGGCCCGCTGTCGTGCCAGTTCAAGGCCTCTCTGTCCGATTTTCTGTATCTCCTCATGAAAATTCATAGTCTGTGGGATACTCGGCTCCGTCACTTTGAGCTCTTCCCGCTTTTTCAGGAGCTTTAACTGTCCCGCCTGTGCCACGTCCGTTTGATCCTCCATGGTTTTGCTCCTTTGCCAGCCACGAGTTGATGTGTTTCAGGATGCCGCCTTTTGTCTTTCTCCGGGTTAGGTTTGCCAGGTTCCACCCCCTGATGTCCCGGAGCGCCTGCTCGACATCCACCTTCGGATAAAGGTTCTTCCACTCCTGGATCATGTTTGGGTAAATGGGATGCTCTGAGTTGTCTACGAGGGGCATGAAAATGAAGGGTTCGCCAAGAGGTATTTCTTCTTTCTTATCTTTCTTATCTTTCTTATCTTTCTTGTTTGTGCTCACTGGATGCTCGCTGGATGCTCGCTGGATGCTCATTTGTTGCTCATCTTGTTGCTCAAGTGTCTGGTACTCATCCCAATTAGTTATTGTAATTATTCTGAATTTGTTTGTTTTCTGTTGCTCAATTTGATGCTCGGACTCGAAGCAGTTTAAGATGCGCTCGACCTTCGAACGATGAATGCCAGTTTCCTTGCTGATGGAGTTCCTGCCGGTGATGAACTGGCCGGGTTGTAAGTGCTCGATCTTCCCATTGAACAGGTACTCCCGCTTGCAATAGGTCGCCTTCATGAGCAAGTGGACCCACAGATGGACGTACTCGGAGTCTCCGTAATACCCCTTATCCATGAGCGCCCGGTAAATTTTGACGTAGCCGGCCTGGGACACTATCCTCTCCTCCCCCCGTCCTCTTTCCCCTCGAAGCATTCAAACATCTTCTCCCCCTTCCCCGCCTCCTCGACCTCGACGCCGTTGAGATCCAGCGGGCCGCCTGGACAATCTCCGCAGTCCAACAAAAGCCCCACTTCCCGCTCGATCCTGCGCTCGGCTATTTCGATGTACTTGGCTTCTTTTTCAATCCCGACCCACTTCATGCCGAGCTTGCCCGCTGCGATTCCGAGGGTTCCGCTTCCGAAGAACGGGTCGAGGATGATACCGCCGGGCGGGGTCACGAGCTTTACGAGGTATTGAATCAGGGCGAGGGGCTTAACAGTGGGATGGAAATTGCCTTCTCCGCGCTCTGAGCGGGATGCCTTGGCTGTGTAGAAAAAGCGGGCTGCTGAACCGTTGTCGCCGTAATAGCCTGGTTCGTTTGTCTCGCCAGAGAACGCACCGTAGCAGCCGCGTTTGTGAAACTTATCGCTATTTCGCTTGAATGGCGTACCGCTATTGCTTTCCGTTTCCGGGAACAGCCTGACTACTTCCTCACTGCCGTCGTGGATGACGTTGGCAGGGAAGCGGCCGTTTGCGTTCCCGTTTTTAGGCTCTACCTGATAGGTTTTCTTTTCTTTTCCAGAATGTAGCTTCCCTCCCTTAAAGTCGTCCTTGTGGGTTGTGCTTCTCTGCCACGGTTCCGCTTCAACCCTTCCCCCGTCGATATTCAGCCCCCCGGTGCCGTGCTGCAGGACGTTGGAGGCAACGGTGCCCTTGAACGGCTTGCGGGCTACGCAGATAGGCTCATGGGCGGGCTTGAGGGCTGTGCCCCAGCCCTGCCATTGGCGGGCTGCGTCGGTGGCGGGAACATCTCCGGCAACCTCGTGATAGCCTGCCTCGCGTGACTTCTCGATCCATGGTCTAGTATCTGAACTCCCGGCCATAGTCCCACTGGATGCCGGGCGCGGGGAATACCTAATCTTTTCCCTCTCCGCTCCCGCCGCCTTGTCGATCGCCTTTGAAATGTCCAAACTTTTCGGAAATCCGCTCCCGTAAAGCCAACACACGGTATCCCTGATCTCAAAGCCCGCATCCTCGATCGCGCAGAATAGCCGGTGATGGGTCCGGGAGCTTCCGAAAGATAACAGATGGGCTCCGGGCTTGAGGACGCGCAGGACTTCGCGCCAGAGGTCCACGGAGTAGGCCACGCCCGAGCTGTCCCACGCCTTACCCATGAAGCCCAGCTCGTAAGGGGGATCGGTGACGCAGGAATCGAAGTAGTCGGCGGGAATGCCTTTGAGCACTTCGTGCGCATCACCCTGGATGATCGTGTTCAGCATGGCTGCATTTTTTCTTTGACTCTTCTCGTCGGTCATGATAATTAGTAGCCTCAATCATTGGTAAGGGCAGTTGGTCCGAAAGGGACGCTGCCCTTTTTGTTTGTCTGTTCCCTCAGCTCTGCGTAAATGATCCTCTCTGCCGCCGCCATCGCCCCCCTGTATTCCGCCCTCTTCTCCCTCTCTATCGCCGCCCCGATGTCCCACCCCGGATCGGCCTTGAGCTTCTTCCGGAAGGCGTCAACGAAGGACTGGACGATGCGGTCACGGGCATGGGATTTCTGCGCGCGGGTCATGTCAACCTCTTCAACTGCTTCTGCAAATCAAATTTGATCATCCTGAGATCCGCGACGGTGAACTTGGTCCGGCTCATGGCCTTGAATTTCAACAGGTCGTATTCCTTCTGCCCGATGCGCTTTATCAACCAATCCCGGAAGATCTCCGGGTCGGTATGGGCGACTCCGTCGTGACAGCTGAAGCAGAGACAGATGCACCCCGGCCTGTAAAAACGCGTGCCCATGTTTTTCCGGCTGAATATGTGATGGTTGTAGAGCTTCTTGAAATCCCACACCCGCCGGCAGTAGAGGCAGCACTTGTCCTCGATCCTCACGATCCGGGAAAGAAGCTCGTCGCATTGCTTGATAAGGGTCGACCGCTCCGATGTCCTCCGGGCGTACTTCGGGCCGAACTCCAGCCCCTTGAACTTTGCCGGCCGCTTCTTGCGCTTCAGCATTTGCTCTCCATGTATGCCCTTATGAACTCTTCCGCCGCCGGGGCAACGAGGCTGTTGCCGTAACCGCGCAATCGTCCCACGCGGCAGGGAGCCCCATGAGCCAGCGGGAAAAGGCCGGGTTCAGTTGGCCTCGCTTTGCCGTCCCTGCAGGGCAGCCAGACGGCGTTTCGCCAGAAGAAGGGCTGCGTAGAAAGAAAAGTCCAATTCACTCCCTCCCCGGCTTTGGATCATCGGTTATTTTTCGCTTGAATTGGGTAAGTAGCTGAATAGTGCTGTCCAAGTTGGGAAGAAATTCTGATGGCATTCCGCTTGCCGCTTCCTGGATACGATTCATCCCGCCCCATCTGTCAAACCGTTTAATGCCCAGCTTTTCGCAATAGTCCTTGATCTCTTGCAGTCCCTCGTTTTCCCGCCTTATCCTGTCGTTCTCATCACTCACCTGCTCAATGCGCTCTTGGACAATTCGCCTGATGCTTTCGGACACACGGTATCCGATATCCCGCTTCTCGGCCTTTTCCTTTAGCCAGCGCCGCCAGTATTCGACGGGCTCCTGCTGAACGCCGAGGATGTAAGTGCTGTCCACGATTTTTGTTCGGCACATGAGAATATAGAGATAAAGTTCAGAAGGGATTTCCAGTTTCCTGTAGGCTGCTTTTTTCTTCAGAAAAAGGCGCTTGCCTTGCTTTGATACCCAATAAAGACCTACGCCGTCAGCCAATTCGTTTGGCTGGATGATGTCGGGCGGGCATACAAAATAAAACTCGTTGCAATAGTCCAGGTACTTCGGCCATTTGTCGTCCCTCACGAAATCATTGCGGCTCACCTTGATTTCATAGCCCGTGGTCAACGGATTACTCCACGACCGCTTAATGACAAGGGCGTCGAGCATCAGCAGCCCGCGCGTAAACCAACTGCTCCCGTTCTTGCACTCGGCAACAAACAGGTCTTTAGTGTGCTTTGCTTCAAGCAGCTTTATGATTTCTCCACTGGTCATGACCCTTCCTCATAAAATCGATCGGTCGGGCTCCCGGGCCCCTTGCACGTCCGAATCCCGCACCACGCGCAGCACAGCAGGATGATGAGCACGCCGACGATGGTGCAGATCAGTAGCATTTTCATCGGTACACCTCCGGTTCTTCCGGCACAGTCAATGCCTGTTCGATAATGAACAACGCCTCGGTCCTGAGATCGCGCCTGTTCTTCTTTGCCCTCGCCTTGAGCTGCTCCCACAAAGCCACGTCCGGCCCGGTGAACTGGACGTTGACGCGCTTGGTGGTGGGGATCTTCGGAGATACGGGATGGGCGCCCTTCTTTGCTCGGGCATCGAGGATCTTCTGTCTCTCGGAAAGGACTTCGGGCTTGACCCGGAAAAGGTCCTTCTCGGGGACAAGGGGTTTAGTCGTTCCTACTACCGGCACCCGCCCCCTCTTCTGGATCTCACTCCGGTACTGAGCGTAATGCGTCGAGCACCTTCCCCGGGCCGTGATCTTCTTGCCGCAGCCCTCGACCATGCAGACCTTTTCCACGGGGACCTCCTTGGCTTCGCAGTCCAGGCACTTCGAAAAGGTGACGTCCTTTCCGTCTTCGTCCTGCTGCCGGGCAACCCGGATCCTCATCGTGCAGGCCTCATGGCTCATCCGGCAGTTGAACGTCTTGCACAGGAAGAATTCGGGCGAGGATAAGATTTGCTCGACTGTATCGGCCGGCGTGTTCTCCCCCGTAGAGTGCCGGGGATGGTTCATGGCGTGGTCGGGGGTTGGGTAGTAGGTCATCTGAAATCCTTTGTTGACGGGGTTATTCGTTGACAACCAAATCGCGGGCATCCAGTTCAAGGATTTCAGCGAACCGATCAGCCTGAGACACAGGACGCCGTTTGAGGATGTCGTAAATTGCGGCAGGCGTCTTGTCCAGCCGACCAGCAATATCGGCAACGGAAATGCCCTTGCGCTCCATCTCGTTTCGGATTTTGTTTGTGTTTAGTTTCAGCATGATCATTACGATACAGACGAAAAGGAAGAAAGTCAAGGTTTTTCTTTATCGGAATATATTAATGATTATGAGTATATAAGGAAAAGTTGCTTTTGACTAAAGAAATACCTTGACTTTGCCGAAAATAAGTATAGATTGGAATCACAAGATCAAACACGTTCTTTACAGCCCCGAAACGGCAGCCCCGCACACTCCCTAATGTGAGTCTCCGAAAGGGAACACGACAGGGACAGGGGCCTCGACCCTCCCTCGCGCTGGGAGAAGTAGGGTGAACGGAAATACGGCAGGGCCGTCGGGAAGGTGCGGCCGGTTACAAACCCAACGCCCGGGGCTGATCCCCTCGGCCCCGGGAAAGTGAGGGACAGGGAAGATGATTTACACACGCTGGGGTGAGACGGTGCATGACATCGTCGATGTTCAGGTCGGGAAGAAGAACGGTGCGATCAAATGCACCATCGGTGAAGCGCAAGAGCCTGATGCGCTCACCCTCGATTGCTTTCGGGCCGATGATGGCATTAATGAAATCCTGAACGAGATCGAAAAGCGCGGCTTCGTCCTGACGCCGGGACTTCCGTATGTTCTTTGGACGAAGATAAGGGGGACAGGGCTGATGGAGCACACCAAGGACTGCATGAGACCGATCGACATGAGGGAGTTTGCAAATGCGCTGCTGGCTCCGCAACCCGTCCACCCCTACGTCAAGGAGAACCTGAACGACGCCTGCAACCGCCGGGCTCAACTGGCCCTAACGACCGTCGAGGCGGCTATCGTCTGCAAGCTGCACTACCTAGAGGACCGCACCCAATACGAGGGTGTGATGCCCGACGCGAAGACGGTGCTGGAAGAACTCAAGGACGACCTGAACACGATCAAGAGGGGGTTTCAAAATGGAAATCAGGTGTAGCTGGTGTACCGCCCTCATGGGCTACAAGGACGGCCCTGACATGACTACTCACGGAATCTGCCCCGACTGTGCGGAAGCTGAGAAGGCGAAGCTTGACCGTGCCATGATCCGCAAGTACAACGCCGGGGTGGTGGACATGATCGAGGATTTGATGATGTTCGCGCCGATACCGAAAGCGAGGGTGTGATGCACGCAGACTACTCAAAATTCTGCACCTGCCGCGAGTGTTCAAGATACGACTGGCAGGAGGTCCGTGACGCGCTCCTCGGGGCCCTCGTCCTGGCTATCGGTATCTACTGCATTATCGTGATGGGGGGTGTGCTGTGAAAGCCCTCCTAATCAACCTCCTCGCCGCCCTGCTATTCCTCATGCTGCTGCTGATACCGGCGGCGCATTACTACATGACGGGGTTGCCGAGATGAAACGACACAGCGTGATCGCACCGGAAGATTTCGAGGGAGTACATTGCAAATGGTTATCCTGCTTGGCCGGAACTGGACTCGCCGGAAACGGACGATGCTTTATCGGAGGGCAATGGTGGCTCAAGGACTGCCCCGAATACGAAAGCGAGGACATCTATTGCTCCATCGAAGAATGGGCCTGTGAATGGGAGTTTCTGGCAGGGATACGCCCTTACGCTTGGAAAATAGGAAACGACGACAAGAATCCTCTTTGGTTGTGGTGAAGCCATGATCGACGCCATGTACGAACGCGAGAGACAGGAGCTCATCCAGGAACGGGATGACGCCCTTGCAGATTATCACCGGGAGATCATCGCCGAGGAAATGCCGACTAGCTGCGATAGCCGATGTGGATATCGTAATCCGTGGGGATTTTGCACCCAACGAGAGACATTTCCGGATTGCTCATTAATGAACACAAAATAAGGAGGTTTCCATGTCAGCATCAGCATTAGTACCGGCAGTGAAAGAACTCAGCATCGAGGATGCCCTCAAGATCGCAATGGAGAAGGTCCCGGCCGAAGTCGGCGCCGTTCTCCAGGCGGCGGTCAAGCGGGATCTCATCTCGCTGGGTACGGATGAGGCCTTTGCTCTCCGGGATTCCGAGGGCGAAATCAAGGCTTTCAAAACAACGATCACCCTCACGCGGGAAAACGGCGGACTCATTCAGCCTGTCCCGAACGGACCCCATGTCGTCTCCGCTCAGGGCTATGAGATGTGGAGCGAAAAGGCCGGCGCCTGCGTCATCATGCCACCGGAGGTCCTCGTCGACGGCGAGCGCAAGGCCAACCCCCACGTCATCAGGGACCCGAACAACCGCCGGATCCTCGCCATCTACGCCCGGGCCGTCGCCTTCCGGTTCTCTCCGATGGGCTTGCCCATGGTGAGCGACTGGACCACGATATTCGACAACCCGAGTTATCGTCTCATCGACCTGCTGGCGAAGGCGAAACAATGCCCCCAGGCCTTCAGGCTCTTGCCGAAGGGTCAGCAGCCCAACGAAGACGGGACGTGGGCGCACTACCCGTTCGACGAATCGACGGACCTGTGGACAAACACGGCGCATCCCGAAGCCCTTACATGGTACGCGCAGATCATCAACCGGGAGAAGAAGGCGATTGACTTCGCGCAGACCTTCGCCAAGAGAAACGCGCTGAAGCACCTGAGCGGCCTGCAGAAAGCTCCCGGAACATCCTGGAGGATCCCCGTCACCGCATGGAGAGCCACCGGGAACAACCTCATCAAGTGGGACGCAACGCAGTATTCAGCCGTGCAAGGCAAAGTGGCCTCAATCATTTCCGGCGACCGGAAGGAATTCGCAAAGCTCGAGTACAAGGCCGGCACCGAGGACCCCGAAGCCGACGAGCAATCCGGCCTCATCGACGAGACGGACCCCGAGGATCAGATCATCGACGTGCAGCAGAACGGCACGGCAAAGCCCGAACCAGAACCGGAGAAGCCCGGAGAAAAGAAGACAGAGAAGGGGCCCGGCCTCTCTGCCGACGACCAGAAGGCGTTCGACCAGCTCGCCGTGACGGCCCGGGAGTTCCCGAAGGAGTATCAGGCCGCCGTGAAGGAGATGAAGGTCACGACGAAGCAGCTCACGCTGTCGCCGGCCAACGCAGAGATCGCCCGTCAGCTCATGGCGAAGATCAGCGAGATCGTCGACAAGGCGAATTGAACCCACAAAGGCCCCTTGCCGGTTCGTCCGGTGGATAGAGGCATGCCAGTCGCCCGACGGTCTGGAAGCTAAACGGGCGGCCTCTCCGGTAGAGCGGTTTCGATGCAGCCGCATGGTAAGCGATTTCTGCAATACTCGTGAAACAAGGCGTGCTTCCAGTATCCGGGCCATAAATGCAGCAGCACCCCCTCCCGATTGCGGATAGGGAGGGGCATTAAAAGGAGGTTTTCATGATTTCAAAAGTGACAGCCGCCGGGTTCATGGGCGGCGATTTCGACCAGCCACTTGGCAAGCACACCCTGATTCTAGGCCCGAACGGCGCCGGGAAGTCCTCGAGAACAAACGCCCTGATGCTCGCCGTCAACGGCGCGATCCCCGGGGGGCCCAAGACAAACCCGGACATCTTCGCAGCCTTCGGAAATGGCGACGATATGACCGTCGGGTTTGAGATGGGCGGGCTCACCTTCGAAAGGGAGTACACCCGGAAGAAGGACGGCTCCATTACCCAGGTCTATAAAGTGGCCGGCAAGAAGGTCTCCCGGGAATTCTTCCAACAGGAGATCGGCGCGAAGGGCAGGCCCAGGGTCATTGACCTGGCGGACTTCATCAGCCTGTCGGACCAGAAGAAAATCGACGCCATTCTGAATCTCTTCCCGCCGGCTGAGAACGTGACGCCGGTCGTCGCGGCCATGGAGAAAGAGAAGATCGCCCTCAACGATGCCGCGGCCAAGTTGAAGGCTCAGGAGTCCGTCTGTGCGACACTGCAGGCGCAGCGCGCGGGCATGCAGCTCCCGGCGACAACTCTTTCAGCCGTTACGGAAGAGGTCAAGGACATCGCGGGGATCATGGCCAAGGCGAGGATCGACCTCGCAGAGGAAGAGAAGGCGGAGGCCGTGGAGGCTCAGAAGAAGAAGGACGATGAAAGGAAGGCGAAAGAGGAAATGGAGCGCACGGAAAAGGAGCGGCTTGCAGAAATCAGGGCCAAGGAGCTCGAGGCCGAGAACGCAAAGAAGCAGGAGGACCTGAAAAAGAAGCTGGCCGAGAAGGAAGCCGAGCTCGAGAAGGCCAAGGCTCAGAAGCCCGCCGAGGTTGTTGTCCCTGCCGAGAAATTCATGGAGCAACTGGACAGGGCATCGGAAAGAGCGTCCGGCAGCGACACCGTTGCAGCCTCCATTCAGGCCATCATCACCGCCATGGAAGCCGCCGGTTGCGGCGCCTGCGCGGCCAAACTCATAGCCAAACGCGAACTGAAGAAATACACAGGAGGGACCCATGGACAAGCAGCTATTGGTTGACCAGATCAACGGGCTCACGGTGCGCCTGAAGACCCTGGAAGCAGACCGGGACCTTCTGTTGAAGGCGCAGGGCCTCGAGGAACAGGCAGAGGTTGCCCGGAAGAAAGCCGAGGACCTCAAGGAATCAGTGGACGCGAAGAAGCGACTCATCCAGGCCCACAAGGACAAGATCAATTCCGTCATGTCCACGTCGACCGGGGCCCTGGAGAAGAAGATGGCCGAGATCCTGCCCGCCGGAAAGCCCGTCTTTCACATCGGCGCAGACGGGGACGTGTTTATCGGATGGGTGAAGCCTGACGAGATTGTTCCGGTTCCGTACACGGGGCTATCGGGAGGAGAGCGGGTGCCGTTCAATCAAGCGCTTTTGTTCGCCCTGGGGGGAACGGTGCTGATCGAGGAAGCGGCGGAATCCGACGCTGCACACCTATCTGCCATGCTTCAAAAGCTCGGCGATTCCGATGTTCAGTGCATCGTTAATAGCTGGTCGGCACCGAAGGATACGCCACTTGGCTGGCACATCATTGAATTGTGAGGCGAATATGAAACTAGAAACAGCACAGGCATTGAAGTGGCCGTGGTGGTGTGGAGCAGATTTAAAGAACCCCGTTCATATTCTGCCCGGAGCACCGCCAAGAGTTGTCATGAAACCGTCTGTGATCGAGATGTTTCACAAAATGCCGGTTGGAACGACTCTCAGAAAAGGCGTCAACGGATTTACCGCCGCTTACCGGAAGGACATTTGGAATAAACTGACCGGATGGGACAAGACCTGTGCAAAGTCGATCAGGGAAGAGGAAGCGGATGAAGCCCTCGCCCAACTCTGCATCTGGCTCAGAGACAACAAACTGATGGAGTGGAAATCATGATACTCGACCCTCAGCAGACCTCCGCAGTTACCACCGAATCCCGCAAGGCCATGGTCCTCGCCGGAGCCGGCGCCGGGAAAACCCGTGTCCTGGTGGAGAGGATCGCGCACCTGATTGAAAACGGTGCCTCTCCCTACGAGATCGCAGCATTTTCATTTTCTCGCAAGGCCGCCGGCGAGATCCGCGACCGTCTCGTCGAGCGCATCGGCAACAAGGCATATCATATTGAGATGGGCACGATGCACGCCCTGGCCCTGCGAATGGTGAAGCGGTTCGGGAGCTTCATCGGGTTCCGCTGGCAGGGCGTGACGGTCTATGGGGAATGGGAAGAGCAATTCCTTTTGCGCGAGATCGCCAAGGAAATGTTCATCTACGACGGGAAGAAGTGGAAGGTGCCGAAGAAGGAAGTCGACAAGGCTTTCGCCCGGTACTACCAGACGGGAGTCGAGCCCGCCGAGGAGGACCCAGCGCGGCAGTTGTTTGATGTCTTTATATCAAGATGCAAAGAGAATAATGCCCTGACCTATGGAAGCCTTCTCGTGGGCCTGCGGCTTCTCATTCCGAAGCTGGCGCAATACCTCAAGACGAAACACATCCTCGTTGACGAGGTCCAGGACATCGACACCCTGCAGTGGGACATCATCAATCAGATGGTGGAGGCGTTCAAGGCATCACTGTTCGTTTGTGGTGACGTCGATCAGTCGATTTATAGCTTTCGTGGCGCCGTCCCGGAGTACCTTGTGCAGCACCAGGCAGACTATGACATCTACCGGATCGAGACGAATTATCGGAGTCGGTTCGGCATCGTTGGCGCGGCAAACCGACTGATCGCCCGCAACACGGAGCGCATTGAAAAGACGATGAACTGTGTCCGGGTTGGCCTCGAGGACGATGTCCGGGTCCTGCGCGGAATGAATAGTGAAGCCATCGCTGACGATCCTTTCCTGTTGGCAGCACTTCACCTTACTGGCAGCGGCGCCATCCTCGCCCGCGTCCACGGCCTCCTGCAGAAGATCGACACCCTCATGACGGAGAAGGAGATCCCGCACACCTACATCGGGAAGACGACGGCGCTGACGAACTCGGAGACGTTTCGCCGGTTTCATGCGTTCCTGAAGCTCTTGGTGAATCCGCATGACAATTTCAGTTTCCTGCTAATCAAGGACCTGGTCGGGGTTCCGAAAGAGGTTTACACAGCCATCAGGCATGCGGCGGCACAGGAAGGACAGAGTCACTTTCAGAGATGGTCTTTTGTGAACAAGACTTATGATTTCTTCGACGTGGCCCCCGGCTACAACTTCCCCGATGTGATCGGCAGGCTGCTGGGAAGCATTACATGGCCGTTTGAAGCAACCAAGATCGCTGAATTCATCGCTGATTACATCAAGGACGGGCCCAACCCTCAGTGGAACGAGGATTGTTGTGTCGAGGGCCCCGTCCAGCATTACCTCGACTGGCTGGCCACCTACGACATCTCCGACGAGGTTAATTCCGACAATGAAGGAATCATCCTCTGCACCTGTCATGCCGCCAAAGGTTTGGAATGGGATACCGTTATCGTGGCCGGATGCAATGAAGGCATTTTCCCATCGAAACAGGCGATCAATAACGGTGAGATAGAGGCAGAAAGAAGACTTTTCTACACAGCCATGACCCGGGCGAAGGACCAGCTCATCCTCACGGTGCGTCCGGAGCAGGAAGAAAAAGACGGGCGGATCTACGAGAGCCCGATTTCAAGATTCATTGCGGAGGCAATCTGATGTCATCCTACTGCGAAGAGAGCGAATACAAAGGCTACCCGACCATTAAAGTCTTTACCGGGCGGGAGTACAACGGCGAGAAAGAGTACGTCTCCATGGGCGTGAAGAAGGCCGGCGCGGTCTGTGAGCAGATCGATGTGATAAGGCGTTTCGTTGATCGACATGAACATCCGAAGGGGAGATGAAATGACAGTACACCAAATCAACGTAGACATGGACAAGACCTGCATGAAGTGCGGCGGGAAGGGAATCCCCTGCTTCAAGTGCGCTGCTGATTCGCTCAAGAAGGTGATCACCACCGAGATCCTTCAGGAAATCGCCGGCGACATCGAGAAGCTCTTGATCGAAAAGCAGGAGCAGCTAGAGTGGGCCTTCAAGCGGGTGCCGGACGGGTTCAAGGTTTCCATCGGGGTCACGCTCGACCATACCATCCCGCCGACGGCGGAGTATTCGGTATCGTTCCCCCTGGAGCCTGCCCGCGATCCCGTGCAGAAGGAAACCGTGAAGCTCCGCAAGGTGGTTGGGCAGGGAGAGCTGGAGATATAACCAACAATCAAAAGGAGGATTTCATGAAAAGAAGCATCGTCGTAATCGCATTTGTTTTGATGTCCGTTTTCCCCATAAGTACAGTCCCGGCCGGAGACGATTATCCGAACATCGTTTCCACATCCTACACGACGGGAACGGCCGTTCTGTCTCTTGGAGATTCAAACTCATATCTGAGGCTCACCACGGTAGAGGCCTCTGATTCATCCAAGCGGATCGTGCGGGTCTACGTCGTCGATCCCAACCCGAACGTCCCGATAGAGGATTCGCTTCTCTACAAGATGGATGAGCAGTTCACGGACAAGACAGACCGGGAGCTCTACTTCGACATCCCGATCAAGGACCTGCTGAAGAAGCACAACGCAAAGCGGGAACGGATCACGGACAAGGACGGTAAATTTCTCAAGGCAGCGAAGATCAGGGACCTGAAAATGGTCGTGGTGAAGATCGCGGAGTTTTAAGTGGAACAAGTATCCATCAACTTTGATTCCCCCCTCCTTTCTCCGGATGAGACGGCCGTGCTCGGTTGCTTGGGGCATGGACGTGAGGCGGCCGTTTCATCCACGGAGATCACCCGGAGGACCGGCCTGACGGTTCGCAAGATCCAGCAGGTCGTGCGGAAGTTGAGGCTAGAGCACGGGTATTCGATCGGCAGCGCCACCGACAGCCCCATGGGCTACTACATCACGGACGAGCAGGGCGATAATGTGGAGATGGCCAGGAAGCTCAGGGCCAGGGGAATCAAGGTGCTGATGCTAGCTGCGAAGTTTCAGCGGGCATCGTTGCAGATGACATTCTCTCAAGCGCTGATCGAGTTTCAGGGAGAATAGCAAATTGATCGTGGGGTCAATCCGCAGGTAATGGGCAGGCTGTAGACGCGGACTCGGCCTGCCAACCCCACACTAAATGGAGGAAGCCATGAAGCCAGAATATGAAAAGCGGCGTGAGCGTGAAGATGATGATCGCCGCAACAGAACCGGAGTCGAGTCCTATGAGCAGAAACTCGACCGGTGGAAAGAGGGATGGAGGAGAGAACTAGACCATGATCTTGAGAGAGGATACTGAGCCATGATCGACGACATCAGGAAGAAGCACGAGCGGCAGGTTAAGTATTGGAGTCTCCCGGGAGAGAAAGCAATTTCATCGGTGCTCACCATCTCCGACGTTGACGCCCTGTTCGCCGCGCTGGACTCGCTGCAAAAGAAAATAGAGAAGCAAAATGAACTTATTGATTTCTACGATGCTAAGTTAGCAGCGGTTATTAAGTGGAATAAATTCTTAAATGAGATTCTTATCCAAGGCAGTTGATCGAAGTTAAGCAAATCCTCACCGGGGAGGGATGAGATGAGCAAGTACCCAGACACAAAATGCACGGCCACGGCTACCAAAAATGGAGAGACAAAAGAAATACTTATACTAACCGTTGAGCAATATGAACGAGAGCATAACGCCAAGGACGCCGAGATCGCCAGACTGCGGGAAGAGATAGCATCATCCATTATCCGCGCTGGCCTCGCCACGGGACACGGGGATACGGTGACTGACATGCTCAATGAAATGGTGGAGCAGGTCGTGGAACTTAGCAACCGCGCCGAGTCCCTTTCGGCTGTCATCGAGAAGGTCATGGAGCTTACTGAGAAGGAAGTATATAAATACTCTCACGTACATCAGGGCATCATTTACGAACTCAAGGCAATCCTGCCCCCGAAGTAATCATGAACGAAAGGTTGGATCGGATAGAGCAGAAACTTGACGAACTGCTTGCCATCTTCAAGGCCGAGCCGCTGCCTTGATGATTCTTACTTCTTCCTTACTCAACATTGCACGCCTCCATTTTTCTTTCAGGATACCATGCAATGTGGACTAAGAGATAGGTGCTCTTTTACAATGAGCCGTTATAATTAAAGATTACACTGATTATTTTGACCATGTGGACACCCACCTACTGCACGATCTCAAAACCGAATATATGGTTATTCGCAGAAACCCCGTTCCCGTCTGCCGTTGTCACGGTGAAGGACGTTTTCGCCACTTTTCCCGTGACGGAGATATGCTTTGCCGATCCTTGAGCGGTGGCAGCATATTGATTAAGCGGCCAGATGATGACGGATGATTTGAAATCTGCCGCCGTCGCGTCCGATATGTTGTCGTTGGCAATGGTCAGGGTGTTGACGTTGTTCATCGTGAACGTCCCGGTCAGTTTGTCCGTTTCGCTGAGCCGGTTCCCCCTCCCAGCGCAGTTGTACGTCATATCGAACCCGAGCAAAGCGGTATTCGCCGTTGTAAAGCATCCGTTGTTGAAGCAGTCGATATAATTATTGTCCGTCCCGTTGAGGTAGAGGAATACTGCGATGACGGCTGGAGTTTGATCGTCCCTGGCAATGTTGCCCTCCACGGTCAGGTATGTGCAGGCGGCAACCCTTATCGCGTGGGCCGTGGCGGCTACCGGGTTGTAAATCGTGTTGTGGCTGATCTTCGACTTTGAGAGATAGGCGGCATAGATCCCCGTCCAGGCTGGGGTGATCACCTTGTTCCCCGAAATATCGAAGTCCTTCATTACATAGGATACATTGGAATGATAGACCCCGATTCCTCCATAGCTTGCATCGTCGTCATGCCCTCCCCGGATGACCGTGTTGTTTGTGATCTTCCCGCCGACGCAGTCAACCGCAAAGGTCACGCCGGCGGCGGTATAAGCGGCGTATCGGATGCCCTCGTAAGGGGATGTATCCAGTCCAGACTTGAACTCGATGACGTTGGAGTCGATGGTGTTGTAATCCAGGCCTTCCGTTTCGGTGACGTTGTTCGTGATGGCGATCCCGAGGGCTCCGCAGCTCTTGATGGTGTTGTGGGCGATGACACTGTGGCGGGCTGCGTGACAGATAATCCCCCCCTTCAGTGCATTGTAAATCGAGTTGCCGGTCACGGTGTTGTACTGCCCGCCTACCTTCAGAGCGGTTCCTTCTTGGTTCGTCTCGGTCTGGGCGTAGGCGATGACGTTGTCGCTTACAACCGAGTTGGATACCTCGGTCAGGTAGGTGCAGTGTTGGTGCATACTGTCGAACTGATTTCCCTTGATCGTAAGCCGGGTTGCATGAGTGGACGAGCCGTAAAGGATGGCATGGATGGCAACCCCTGCAGAGGTGGCATAGAACCTGTTCCCGGTGATGAAGTGGTTGTCTCCCCCGTAAGCGTCGATGTAGGCGAAATACTGATTTCCCGTCGCGGCCGCGATCAGGGGGCCTCCCGTGAATTTACAGTTACGGATCTGGATGTCGTCCTTGTTGGGGATGTAGATGGCAGATTCCGGTGGATCGACAAAGTTGATCCCGTCGATGACCGCGTTGTTTGCGGCCAGCTTGACAAGCCCCGGCCAGTTGTCGTGGGTCGTTTCATCGACAACGAAAGTGCCCGGCCCCTGTAGCGTCCCCGTCCCGTATAGCCTGAACCCGGCGCCCGTGACGTTGAAGATCATGGGCGGGTCTGCCTGGTTGGTCGCGTTGCTCGAGATGATCGTCCCGTCGAGCTGCACCGTGACGGCCTGGGTGACGGCTACGGCATCGGTGAGATCCGTTGCATTGTCGAAGTAGTAGGAGGCTGCACGCTTCGGGATAATGACCTTCCCGCCGGCAATGACCGAGGCGAAGGCCGCCTTGATGGCCGCCTTGTCGTCCGTCGCCCCGTCGGCAACCGCGCCGAACCACTGCGGATATGATTCCTTCAGTCCGGCCACGGCCCCGGTGCCGGTCAGGGTGAATACCTGGGAGACGGGGGCCGTGAAAGGCCCGTTGATCGTGAGGGTCTTGGTCGTGGCAACCGTGATGACGGCGCCCTTTTTCACCTCGATCCCGAGGGTCGCGGGAATGGTCAGGTCGTCCGCCACGCTCTGATTCTCGTCAACGACCAGTGTGGCTACAGTTGCGCCGATTGCCGTGACAGCCGCCTCGATGCCTGCGTAGTATCCCACAAAGAGCAGGTTGGACTGTGCGGCGTGGGCCAGGGCGGTATTGATCCCGTAAGCCTTCACATCGTCAATCGTGATCGTGGTGTATCCGGCTTTCGTGATGACCAGCTTGAATTCCTGGCTGTATGCGTAGGTGGTATCGTCGGCGTAGAAGGTGAAGCGCCCGTTGGCGTCGGTGGTCACGGAGTTGACGGCCGCCCCGCCCGATTCCGCCTCGTAGACATCCGCTGCATCCGTGCCGTCCGCCTTGTAGATCGTCACCGTCGCCCCGGTGATGATGCCGCCGTTCTCGTCCCTCGGTACTCCGGTTACTGCGTATCTGCCCATGATTCCTCCTACGATGTTTTCAGGATTTCAGCGGTTTCGAGCTTCGCCAGCAGGTTGTTCAGCGTGGTCTTGATCGCATTTATTTCCGTCACGAGGGTCCCGAGGGCCGTGTTGAAAGCCGCCCGGTCTATCGAATCAGCGCCCGCCCCCGCCGAAATGGCAGACACGGCGGCGGCGGCGGCCTCGTGGTCCTGCTTCTTGAGGGCCAGGCCGTTTGCATCCAGGTTGATTCCGTAGGATGCCCGGACCTTCACGGATATGCCGCTTGATGACAGCGTGAGCCCCGGGGATGTGGCGTTTAACATGATCTGCAGGGTGCCGCTTGACTTCTCCAACCCGCCCGCGTCGGCCAGCTTGAGCGTCAGGACATCGTCATTCGAGGCGTCGATCTCGAAGACATCCCCCACCCGGGCCGCCCCGATGGAGCTGTCGAACAGGTCGTTGATGATCCGCATCAGCGAGTTGACGAGCTGGTCTGTGTTCTGTCCGGTGAGGGGAAAGGGTTTGTCGGGCATCTCAAAAGTCCTTGACTTTCCGGTTTTTACTCTTCAAAATACTTGGCTATGAAATGGACAAAGCGACTTGAGGATGAAATTATTGCCCTTTTCGTTGCCCTGTACCTGGCCGCCTCGCTTCTATTCGCCGTTTACTTCGGAGTCGGGACTGGACGTATGCCCTGATGCCAACTCCGCTATTCTGTTGATGAACCGCTCCGACGTGAACCCGCCTATCTGATCCGCAATTTCCAGCATCTTTTCTTTTTCCGGCGCCGATGCCTTGCTGTACCTCTCCCAAAAGATAGCCGCCCGGCCTTCCGGGGGGATTCGCGTGTCGGAGGCGTTGAGCCACCATGAGCGGTCGGGAATCTTGAAAAGTTTCTGCTGCTTGAAGAATCTCTTTTCAAGGTGGTCCTGGTCCTCCGGAGGGGCCTTCTCTACAAACTGGATGACCTTCTCGGCGTCGGCAGGGTCGTTGCTTCTCAGATACTTGTCGGTCAGGACATCGAAGTCCCTGTTTTGCACAAAGCTCTTGGTCGCCTCGTCCTGCCTGATCTTGTCGATGGATTCCTGATGGGGGGTGTAAGGGTTCGTCGTCGACATGACCCGGCGCACCGTGGGGATCTCTGTCATGATCTGCGTCATGGACTTGTCCTTCAAGTCCTCCGGCAACTTTCCCGTGACCATCTTGTAAGCCCCGCCGACCATCCCGACAAAGGGGTTGTTGGGGGGGATGATCTTTCCCGCTGCCGCTCCGAGCCGCGTTGGTGACATCCCTGTCGCCTGCCCAGCCCCGACCCAGAACGGATGGGTGTCCTTGCGGTATTCCTCCGAGGGGTCAACCTTCGGGCCGCGCCACACATCCTCGTTGGTCCAGGTGTCTTTGTTCATCAGGTAGGCGGCTGCCGCTGCCAGGGTCGGCGGGATTCCCGCCACGCTCGTCAAGTCGCCAATGGCCTGCATCATCTGCTTCGTGGGGTACTTTCCTTCGAAAGACCGCGTCATGAGGGCGTCAAAGAAGCTCGTTACAACCCGCTGGCCCTGGTCCTTGGCTACCTTGAAATAGAGGTACTTCTTCTGCCCCTTGTCGTCGGTGAAATACATGGGGGTCGTGATGATGAAATTCGCTTCCTTGTCCCTGTCCGTGACCTGCTGCCAGCACTCGGGGTTGGTCAGGAAGTTTGCCAAGTAGAGCCCCGTCGATACGGTCCCGAGCTGCGCCATCTGCCAGGTGAACCGGCCCGGGCTCTGCTTTGCCCCCCTGAGAAGGCCACGGGTGCCCTGGATGGCCGCGTTGAGATAGGGGATGGCAGAGTCAAGCCCCTTGGCGATATTGCCGCCCTGGTTGAAATCGAGGTATCGGCGGGCCTCCCATGTGGCCTCTTGAGGCGTCTTGCCGTTTCTCAAGGCCCGCTCCCTCAAGGCCATGCGGGACCATATTTCGGAGGTTTCCCCGACCCACCCCATGATCCGGCCGAGCTGGGAGAGGCTTTCCCCGAGGTGCCCCTTGCCGCTCATGCGCCCGTAGTAGGTCAGGAAGTTCATCGCCCCGCCTTCGTCGATGTAGTCCCGGACGCGCCCCTTGCGCTTCATCACGTCGGGCGCCACGGCTGCGAAGTCGCGCACCATCTGCCCGGCCGCAACTGGCAGATGAGCGGAGTATTCTTTTGTTGCCGTCCATATCAGGGCCACGTCGCGGGGGATGTTCGTCAGGGCAAATCCGGGGTTGTAACCCGTCGCAACAGGGCGTAACACCTTTGCCCCGCTGATGGTGCCGATGACGTTTGCGAGGGTCTGGTTGATGAGGGGGTCGGTCTTCACCCACTCCTGGGCCATCTCCCACGGCATGATCATTTCTTTGACCTTGCCGTCGATCATGACCTTGACCTTTTCGAAGCCTCCGGGGGTGTC
The DNA here is from genome assembly GCA_002418885.1 of Syntrophaceae bacterium UBA5761. Classification (GTDB taxonomy): domain Bacteria; phylum Desulfobacterota; class Syntrophia; order Syntrophales; family UBA4778; genus UBA2207. The sequence continues at coordinate 4,374 of DIEZ01000066.1, read as the reverse complement.
CTCGTAGACGGGGGCTCCCTGCTTCGTGCTACCGACGATCTTCGCGGGTCGGACAATGCCGTTGTCTTTCACCTTGTCGGCCATTTCCCACAGTGCCTTGTTCGCCCGGTTGCGGAAGATGCGGGCCTGGGTGCGGGAGATGACTTGTGCCATCAATGCTTCCGCGTTGTTTTCGAGCAGGTTCAAGCTGCCCTCGTCCAGGGCCTTGATGCCTGAGTCTGGAACGGTGATCTTTCTGCCGCCGAAGTCGTAGGAGCTTTCAGGGTCGAGGTATTGGAAGAACCTACGCGGGCTGTACTCGTGGGACATGAGGGCGTCAGCCGCTTCCTTCGTGACAATGCCATCGTCGAGGAGCTGCTTGATCTGGTCGCGCTGAATGTCGAAGTATTTCTTTGCCTTGTCGTTGAGCTTCCTTGAAAGCTCGGGGTCGGCCTTTTCGAGGGCCTTGAGGTACTCGGCATGCTCCTTTCCCGTGAGCCCTTCCGGGTGCTTCATGCCTTCTTTATAGGCGTCAATGTCGATGATCCGGCGGGACTGGATGACCCGGTTCAGGACTTCAACTTCATCAGCCCGGAGATCGTCAAAGACGGCTTTGCGGCCCTCGTCCATGAGTGTAGCGGCCTTGCCGGATGCCCCGGAGAGAAGTTCCCGGTTCATGACGACCTGCCGCCCGATGACCGGGTCGGCCTTGAGGGCTTCCCGCTTGAGGTTTCCCGATACGTCGAGCATGGAGCGGACAAGGGTGTCCTTGATCTTGCGGTAAGTGACGGCCTCGCGTTCGGTCCTTTTCTCGACCGTCCGGTCGTACATGGAATCGACCTTCTCGGCCTCGGATCCTTTCGGAAGGGCCTGCTTGATCCGGTCGCGGACATCGTCCTTGAAGCGGAGGGAGAAGGAGCCGCGCTCGGTGCCGAGGATGTTCTTGAATTCTGTTTTATTGAATTCTTTCCGCATGGAATCGCGGAACGCGTTAAGGGCTTCCTTTGTGTTCCAGATTTTGTACTTGGTGCCTGCAACGTCTATAATAACCTTTCCCGTTCCTTCAGGATATGCCCCATGCAGGCTGGCCTTTCCTTGAGAAAAATCAATCGCCTTTTCCTTCGTATCGAACTTGTGTTCGACCGTTCCCATGTAGGTTGACGGACCACCTTTCGTTCTATCCTGATAGGATATGGGCTTATTTTCTTCAGCGGTAACAATCCACTTACTTCCCCGCTTCTCAACGGGGAATTTCTTTTGAATTTCTGGCGCTTCATCTATCAGCGTTTTAACAACATCCCATTTATACGTTCCTTTGATTGGCGTTTTTGGATCTGCCGGATCTTTTGTAGCTGTCTTTGCGGGTACTTCCTTCTTAATGTTCTGCTTGAGAAGGGCTTTCCTGGCATCTTCTGCAAGATCAGGAAAATCAGATTTATAAATGGTGTCTATTTGATTGTTGATTTCAGTAATTTGTTTCTCGGCTGCCGTGGACATGAATTTCTTTTTTGCCTTCTTGACCTTCTCGATCTCGACTTTTTTCTGTTCTTCAAGTGGCCCGATGCGTTCCATCAGTTCTTTTCTGCGGCTGTCCAATGTCTCCTTTGTGATCTCTGGTTCCACCGCCGCAGGCTTCTCCACCTTCGGGACTTCCATCTTCGCCTTGAGCACATCCTCGCTTGCCAGCCCGCCCACGGCCTCCTGAAGCTGATCCGCAAGGCTTGCCTCTGCCGCTTTTGTCCTGTCGCTCTCAATGGCCTTTCTCAGCATGGCCTCGGAGCTTGCCCTGTCCGCTGCATTGACAAGGTCGGGCTCGGGCTGCACGGAGCGTTCAAGGGCCTCACGGGGGGGAAGGCGAAGCTCTGACTTTGGGGCAAGTCTTCCGTTGACCATCTCAAAGCCCTGCCCCGGAGGAAGTGCAGGAAGCCCTTTCTCCACGGGGAAAGGAATGATCTTCGGTTCGGGAACAAACGGCCTCTGTCCTGATTCGATAGCTCCACGCAACCACTCAAGCGGCACCTGCCCTGATGCTCCGGGCACGGCTCCGGATGGTAAAGGCTCCGGGGCCTTCGGGGGAACGATCTCAAATCCCTGCCCTTCGGGAAGCGCAAGGCGATTTTCCCTTGATACGGCAGCGAGGAGCTGATTGACGTATGGGCTGTCATAGGGGATGAGTTCTCCGAGTGCCGCGTCAGGGGGCAGAACGGCTCTTGCCGTCTGGATCTCCGCCACAGGTTCCAGCCCCGTGCCCATGGCCCGGATCTCGCTCAGGGGCTTGATAACCGCCCGCTTTCCAGCCTTCAAAGCAGCCGGACCCGCCAGCAGACCGCCCGCCTCAAGGATCGTCCCGACGATGGGGTCCATGACGGGAACGCCGGTCACTTCCGCCGCCTTCTTGCCGCCTGCCGATGCAGCCCGGTTGAGCATCTCAAGGGGGGTCATGAGGGCTTCAACGGCCCGGGCCTCCGATTCGTTGAGCTTCGGCGTCAGGGCTTCGTTGACCTGCGTCATGGTGTCGTATGCCTGGGTGACATCCCCGGAGGCAAGCCACTTCGCCCCGCCCGCGATACCGGACAGGGGAAAGGCCATGGCCCCGGTCGTGAGCGCAGCCGCAGGGCCCGCCCCGGCCACGGCAAGGTCACTCTCCGCACTCGACGCGGCAACGGCACTCTTCAGGATGTCGAGCCAGCCGCCGGATTTCTTCGGAGGCGCGGCGCCCGCTCCCATCAATTCCTCTGTCGTGAGCACCTTCTTTTCTGCCCCGCCCGTCCCGAAAAGCTCATCGGTGGAGACTATTGCTCCTGCCATTTGTTTTCTCCGAGGTACTTGTAATTCTTTCCGTTTACGGTTCTGACTTCCCCGACGACAAAGCCCGTGTTGGCTTCTGACTTTGAAGCGCCCGGAACCCCTGCCCCGGCCATCCTTTCTCGGAATGAACCTGCCTTTGCACTCGGTTTCGTCAAGGTCCATCCTTCCTCGGGTTCGTAGTCCTCCCCCTGTGGAACAAAGACCGACTTGCTTTTCCCGCCCGGCCCATAGACGGTGACATTCTTGCCTTTTGCGCTGCCGCCACCCTTCCCGACGCCAGCCTTTTTCAGCCCCGCCGCCAGGGATATTGCTTGATTCCTGCCCTCAAGCTGTTGCCTCAAGATGGCTTCCCTCGTGGCATACTCGGCATCCTTGAGGGTCAGCTTCTTATCGAGGTCCGTCTGAGGCACGAAGAATCTGCTGATCGTTCCGGGGTCTTCCATGTTCTCCGGGCCGGTCACGGGGGCGGGCGTCTCGACGGACGGAAGGCCGACGCCAAAATTGTCGCGCATGACCCGGTCAATCTCGGAGCCCATGCGCTGATCCCCGCTTTCCGCGTAGAGCGGCAGGAGGGCTTTGAGTCTGTTGGTCACGTTCTCCTGCTTTGTCTTCTCAACCTGCCTCGCCAGCTCTTCCTTCCTGACCCCGAGGATGGCCTGTGCCTTCTCCTCGTCCATCTTGAGGTTCATGGCCGTGAGGGCCAGGGGAACGGTTGAAGCGATATTTTCCTTGATCCCCGACATGAAGGGGCTGGTAACGTCATATCCGGGCGTCCCTCTTTCGGAGCCGGTTGTGAGTCCAAAGGTTCTAGCCATGGGGGCCTCCTTATCGTCCGAGGATGTCTTTCATCATCGCCCACTGCATCATGCTCGATCCACCCGAACCGGCGAGGTTCGAAAGATCAGAGAGCCACCTTGACGATGCGCTCCGGGTCGGGGCGTTGGCCTGCGCCGTCGGTGCTATCAGGTTGTATTCGGGCGCGTAGGTTGACCCGAGGCTCTTGGCCGCCGTACTCATGGCCTTCTCGTAGGCATCGCCCATGATGTCCCCGTAGGCCCCGCCGCCTACTCCCCGGGCCGCAGCCGCCCCGCCACCCCTGCGCCTCATGCCGGAGAGCTGCGCCTGAAGCTCAGCGTTGATCCCCTTCATGTACTCGGCCCTTCTTTCGGGGTTCCAGGAGTTCGCGGCGATGGAAGCGTTCAGGGCATCCTTTTCACCCTGCTCCTGCTTGACGTTTCCTTTCTGGGCGAAGTAGTCGGAGCCGAGGCCGAGGGCCATGGTCGGAAGAACCCAGCTTGACATCCCCTTGCCGGTCCCGCCGAGGGCACCGGGGAGCATGGACTTCCCGGAGTTCATCAGGGAAGACAGGAAGCCGCGGCCCCCTGCATTGCCCATGGGCAGAAGAGCGCCGTCAGCTCCAGTCAGGGAAACACCGCCTGGGGTATTGACCGCGAGCCCTTCCGTTCCTTCGGTGACAGCCGGGAAGGCGCCTTTCGATCCAGCCGTCATTGCCCCGGCCGTCGCACCAGCCGCCCCGCCAGCCAGTCCTGCCGCCGGGATAAGGGAACCCCCGGCCCCGGTCAGAGC
>DIEZ01000023.1:22805-22972 GCA_002418885.1 Syntrophaceae bacterium UBA5761 | reverse complement strand
CCCTTCAAGGAGGAGATAAAAAACCTCATCAAGAGCCTCGCAGCCCGGGCCCGCAAGGCCGGCGCCGACATCCGGCTCAATGTGGAGGTGAGACCGGAGTTGGTCGAAAAGGAAAAACCTGATGTTCTTGTGCTTGCCGTCGGGGCGGAAACCATCGTTCCCAGCAT
>DIEZ01000023.1:21012-22771 GCA_002418885.1 Syntrophaceae bacterium UBA5761 | reverse complement strand
GAAGAAGGTGGGAGGAGCCGTCATCATCATCGGCGGCGGGATGGTGGGATGCGAGACGGCTGAGTTCCTGGTAGAGAACGAGGAGGCGGTGACGTCGGTCACAATATTAGAGATGCTTGACCGCATGGCGGAAAACGTGTCCCCCACTTACCGGCCCTTCTTCCTGGCCAGGCTGAGAAAAGAAGGGGTCGTGATGAAAACGCGGACGACGGTTATGGGAATCACGGACAGGGGCGTCAAGGTTATGCAGGACGGAGAACCCGGCTTTATCGAGGGGGACGCGGTGGTCGTCGCCGTGGGCTTCCGGGCGAACCCGAAAAACACCGAGCCTTTCAAAGGAAAGGCGCCCGAGGTCTATTCCATCGGCGACTGCGTCAAGGCCCGCATGATCAAGGAGGCGATCGAAGAGGGGTTTGAAGTCGGAAGGAAAATATGATTTTTATGGGGATCGCCCAATCATCCTCTCGAATTCTTCCTCGTTGATGACCTGAACGCCGAGGCGGCGGGCGTCGTCGAGCTTGCCGCCGGGGTCGGCGCCGGCTACGACGTAGTCCGTTTTTTTGCTCACGCTCGACGCTATTCTCCCTCCCAAGGCTTCCACCCTTTCCTTGGCCTCCTCGCGCCTGAAGCGCTGGAGGGAGCCGGTGAAAACGAAGGTCTTCCCCTGGAGCGGTAACCCCACAGCATTATCCCGCTGGGGCTGTACCTCGACGCCGTTTTTCTCGAGAGCCGCCAACACTTCCCGGTTTTCCTTCTCCCGGAAAAACGCGACAACGCTGCGGGCGATCTCCGGCCCTATCTCAGGCGTCTGCATCAGGTCTTCTTCCGTCGCTTGTCTGAGGGCCGCAAGATTCCCGTAACGGCGGGCGAGGAGCCGGGCCGTCCGTTCACCTACGAGGGGGATCCCCAGGGCATAGAGAAAACGATCCAGCCGGGGCTTCTTCGTCGCCTGAATGGCGTCGTAAAGCGCCCCGGCGGATTTCCGGGCAAAACCTTCGAGCGTCAGCAGGTCTTCGACTGTCAAGCTGTAGAGGTCGGCGACGTTGCGCACCATGCCCCTTTCCACGAGTTGCTTTGCCGTCTCCCGGCCCAGACCCTCGATATTCAGGGCGTTGCGGCTCGCGTAATGGCATATGCGCCCGACGAGCTGCGCCGGGCAGGAAAGCCCTGCCGGACAGATGGTGTAGGCGCCTTCCTTGACCACTTTTGCGCCGCAGGCGGGACAGTTCTCCGGCATTACGAAGGGGGCGCTCCTCTTCCGTCCCGGCTCTTCGACCCTCTCCACGACCTCGGGGATCACGTCACCCGCCCGGGCGACGCGGACCCGGTCCTTCGGCCGGATGTCTTTTCTGCGCACCTCATCCTCGTTGTGTAGCGTGGCTCGGCTGACGGTGACGCCGCCTACGTCCACGGGCTGGAGGAGAGCCAAGGGCGTGAGCACACCCGTCCGCCCCACGGAGACGACGATGTCCTCCACGACGGTGATCTCCTCCCGGGGCGGGAACTTCCATGCCATGGCCCAGCGCGGGCTTCGCTCACGCATCCCGAGCTCTTCGCGCAGCCGGTAGTCGTCCACCTTGATGACGATACCGTCGATCTCGAAATCGAGGTCGTCCCGCTGCTCATACAGGTCGGCATGGTAACGGCTGATTTCCTCGAAGGTGAACACCCTCTTGTTCCGCGGGTCCGTCCTCAGGCCCCATTCGCCGAAACGTATCAGGGCCTCCCAGTGTGACGTGAACGCCTTACCTTCATGGCG
>DIEZ01000023.1:7137-20909 GCA_002418885.1 Syntrophaceae bacterium UBA5761 | reverse complement strand
CTTGTTCAGCGCCAGGAAGCCTTTCTTCGACATAAAGACCTCCCCGCGCACGGCCAGGAAAGACGGGCGGTCCGGTACATCCCGAAGCCTCAGGGGAAGGGCCCGGACGGTCTTCAGGTTTTCCGAGATGTCCTCGCCGACCTCACCGTCGCCCCGGGTGGCGCCGTACCGGAAGATGCCGTCTTCGTACACCACCTCGACGGATAAGCCGTCGAACTTCGGTTCCAGGACGTAGGCGATCTCCGACCTGCCCGTGCTCCTGCGGATGAATCGGTCGAAATCCCGGACGTCCTTCTCCTCGTTGGAGGCGTCGAGACTCAGGAGCGGCGCCGCGTGGCGGACCTTCCTGAGCTCGCTCACCGGCGGCGCACCGACCTTCTTCGTCGGTGACGTCGGGCTGTCCAGCTCGGGGAAGGCCTTCTCCAATTCCTGGAGGCGGCGGAAAAGCCGGTCGTAAGCGGCATCCGACATACTCGGCTGTGCCTTCACGTAGTAAAGGTAGTTGTGGTGCTCTATAGCCTCGCGGAGTGCCTTGACCTCCTCCCGGGCCTCCTGGAGGGTCATCTTCTTGACGTCTTCGAACGCGGCAGGGGGATGGGATTTATAGTCTTTCACGGCAGCCACCTCATCGGGTCATCGTCGAATCAGGAGTTTTTTCAGGTCCGAGAGTCTTCTCGTGTTAAGCACGTCTTCCGGCCCCAGCCAGCCCCTGCGCGCCTGGTACACACCGAAACGCATCAGCTTCAGGTCGTTCATGCTGTGGGCGTCGGTAGAGATGGCTATTTTAACACCCGCTTCCTTCGCCGCCTTGCAGTGGATGTCGGAGAGGTCCAGACGGTCGGGATGGCCGTTCAGTTCCAGGAAACAGCCCCTCTCGCGGGCCGCCTCGATCAAGGCCTCCATGTCCACGTCGTAAGGATTGCGCTCATCGATGAGCCGTCCCGTGGGATGGGCAAGGATGTTGAAAAAGGGGTTGTCCATCGCCCGGATGATACGCTCAGTCTGTTTCTTCCTCGACAGGTTGAACTTCGAATGAACGGCGCATACCGTAAGGTCCAGGAGCGCAAGGACCTCGTCGGGCAGGTCGAGGGAACCGTCCTCCAGGATGTCCACCTCGACGGCCTTGAGAACGATGAACCCCGCGAGCCTCCCGTTCAGCCTGTCGATCTCCTTCACCTGTTCGATGAGCCGCTTCGAGTCAAGGCCCCCGGCGACGGTCACCCGCTTCGAGTGGTCGGTGACGGCGATGTATTCGTACCCGCGTTTCATGGCCTCTCCGGCCACCTCTTTGATGCTGTGGCGGCCGTCGGTCGCCTTCGTGTGCACGTGGAGGTCTCCCCGGATGTCTTCCTCCGTGACCGGCTTCGGCAGGCGGCCGTCTCTCGCCGCTTCTATCTCGCCTCGGTCTTCCCGGAGTTCCGGCTCGATGTACGGGAGCCCGACCTGCCTGTAGACCTCTTCCTCCGTCCTGCCGGCGATGCGCCTGTCGCCCTTGAAGACGCCGTACTCGTTCACCTTGAGGTCACGCTTCACACCAATGGTCCGCACGGCGATGTTGTGGGCCTTGGAACCCGTGAAGTAGTGGAGCGCCGCCCCGTAGCTTTCTTCGGGCACCACGCGCAAGTCGACCTGGATACCGGTACGGAGAACCACTGCGGCCTTTGTGTCGCCGTGGGACATCACCGTCTTCACGTCCTCGTAATTCACGAAAAGGTCCATGATGTCGGAGCCCTCCCCGCAGACAGCGAGGATGTCGATGTCCCCTACGGTCTCACACCTTCGCCGGTAGCTCCCGGCAACCTCCACCTTCTTCGCGCCCCTCGCTTTCGAGAGATGTCCCACCAGAGACCGGGCGACTTCCTCGGCTACAACGAGTTTGACGCGCTGCCCCCGCTTTTCCGCACCGGCGATACCATCGAGAATCTTCTGCTCCGTCTTTTCGCCGAACCCCGGAAGTTCCCGGATAAGGTGCTTCTCGGCCGCCTGTCTGAGCCCCTCCAAGTCCTTGACTCCGAGCTTCTCGTAGAGGACCTTGACCCGCTTTGGCCCGATACCGGCGACCTTCATCATCCGCCTCAATTCCGGCGGCGTGCGCTCCTCGATCTCCTTCAACTTGGCAAGGGTGCCTGTCTTGACGATCTCGGTGATCTTTGCGGCAAGTTCTTTTCCGATACCCTGAAGGGCGGTGAGGTCCTCGCCCCGCTCGACCATGTCCGCGACGCTCATAGGAAGGCCGGCGATCGAACGCGCCGCGTTCCGATAAGCGCGGACCCGGAAAGGGTTGTCGCCCTGGATCTCCAGCATGTCGGCGAGCTCGTCGAAGATCGAAACGATGTCGGAATTATGGACGGGCACGGTCCCTCCTCAGTATTTCTTTCGGCCCGAACCTACTCACTGCCGTTCATCCTCCGCCTCGCACGCATCTCGAGCGTGCGGACCTGGTCCTTGAAGGCGTCATTGCGGTTCTTCTCTTCTATCGAAGGGGCGGCGTCCGTGTTACCCTCCCAGCGCCTGCAGAGATAGATGCTCTCGTAGATCCGCCCTATCCGGTATCTCCGGGACAGTCTGAGGGCCATCTCGTAATCCTCTCCGTATCCTACGTTGAGTAATCCGCCCACCCTGCGAAAAAGCGCGGCGTCGAAGGCCCGCGGCGCCCCGAGGCCGTTTATCCGCAGGGCGTTGTTGCGCCCGTTCCGCTCAGTCCATTCTCTATGGTCGACTAGCCCCGGCGGCATCACGCTCAGCCCGGCGTCGACGAGGGTGTAAGAGCCGATGACCATCGCGTAATCCCCGCCTTGAAACATGCCGACGACCTTCTGCAGGGTATGAGGGCCGCTGTAAAGGTCGTCGGAGTCAAGCTGAACGGCATACCGGCCGCAGTGTTCGGAATAGACCGCCTGATTCCAGCATCCCCCTATGGAGAGGTCGGTCCGCCCGGGAACGAGATGTTTCAGGATGCTGTGTCGCCGGGCCAAGCCTGAGAGGACCCGGGTGGTCCCGTCGGTAGAGTGATTGTCCACTACGATCACGTTGAAAGAAAAATCCGTCTCCTGGGAAAGGGCGCTCTCCACGGCCTCCGCGACGGTGCGCACGCGGTTGCGCACGGGGATCACGACGCTTGCGCAGACGGGAAAGTCTTCCTTGCAACGAGGCACATCCATAAAACGGGGCCGCAGCCAGGCCCCTACGTTCTTCAGGTGCCGCGTGGCCGCTGCTTCCATTTCCTTCTGGATGTCCCGGTTCCGGGGGTCGACGTAATCGAAGAGCGTCTCTCTTCCGGCTCCGGAGACAGGCACAATAAAGGTATAAAGGGGCTCGCACAGATGAAAAAGCTCGTGACCGACAGAAACCTTCAGCCGCAGGTCGTAGAGGCCGGCCCCTTTTACGTGTGGTATGGGGCCGTACTTTTTCAGGGCCTTCCGGCAGGCGCGCACGCTGAAAAGCATCAAACAGCCGAAGTCGAAGTCGTCGCGGATGCTGCCTTCCTGGTAATCATTAAGGGGATGGGCGTAACGGAGACCGCCGTCGGGGCGACCGGCCTCTCCTTCCTCCGAGTAATCAGGGTACACGACCCCGGCACCCGTCGTCTCCGCCACCGCAAGCAGCCTCTCGACGGCCCCCGGTCCCGGCCGAACCTCGCCTCCCTGGGTAAAGAGAAGCAGGAGATACCCCGTTCGCACCCTTTCGAGAAGGGCATCGAGCGTCCTGCCTGCAAGGAAGGATTCACCTCTCAGTCTCTCGCATTTCGGGGAGGAAAAGGGCAGCGGCCCGCCGCCGACGACAATCACCTTTTCGACAAGAGGCAGGCCGACAAAATGCCGCAGGGTGCGTTCAAAGGCCTTATCCGGGCTGTGAAGAATAGCCGCAGTGATCATGGCTACCGCATACCAAAAAAAGCCCGATTACTCAACGGGGTTCAAGCCGCCTTTTCGACCCTTATGGTGCCCGCGCCCTTCGCATCCCGCAGGAGAGCGGCCCCCGCCGGTATCCTGCCGACGAGGTTGACCTCACTCGCCGGCACCGGGTCGGCGCCGCGGCTCATGGGCGTAGGGCCGAAAAATACGGCAAGGGCCCTTCCCGGCGGCCAGTACCCGATATCCCCGACCTTTACCTTCACCGTCGCCGTTTCGTCGAGGGGATGCTCCACAGGGATCTTGAAATAGAATTCATCCCCCCACTCGTTGGGTGTCGTCTCGATCGGAAGCCTCTCGGCGATCGCCTTCGCGCAGTCTGTGTCGAACAACTCCCCGTCGAGGACCACCTTCCCGACCGTGATTTTTATCTTCATGGACATAGTCTCCCCCGTTTTTTCAACTACAAGCCTTGAAGTTCAAATTTTAGGCTTCGAACTCGAAACTACTTCCCGGCACCTGACCGCCGTATCTCGCAGACGAGGGAGGTCTCCGGCGCGCGTCGAGGCGTCGATGAGGTTTTCGAGCCCACGGGGCACGTGTTCAAGAAATCCTCTCAACCCGCGCTTCAAGCCGAGAAACCCGTAAGCGCCGAGTGCCTGCATCAGCCGTTGAGCGGACGCCCGGAAAAAGGCCTTCTGAAAATCCGGCCAGTCGAGGGACCGGCCCAAATAGCGGTGACAGAACCGCAAAAGGCTAAGCCTTTCTTCGTGGGTAAAAACGACGTAGGGGTCGTAAAGGAGCGACCCGAGGTCATAGAAGGGATTGCCCGCCCGCATCCCCTGGAAGTCGATCAGCGCCGGTTCCCCCCCGACGACCATCACGTTTTTCGACTGCAGGTCCCGATGAACGAGACAGCGGTTCCCGCCCGCGAGGCCCTCCGCGAGCGCCGCCAGTTCCCGCTCCAGGCCCTCCCCCTCGCCGGGGTCCAGTTTCACGCCGCAGAGGCCCTTCACAAAGTTTTCCCGGAAGTAATCCCGCTCCCACCGGTAGAGCGAAGGGCCGAAGGCCTCCGCCAGGGGAACGGCCTGAAAGGGAAAGGCTTTCAGGGGAAAAGAGTGGAGCTGAAGGGCGAGACTCAGGGTCTTCCGGTACAGGTCTTCCCGGCGGCTCCATGGCGCCTGCCGGAAAGAGAAGAGGTCCACATCGCCGAGGTCCTCCATAAGAACAAAGTAGCGGTCGCGGTCATGGCCGACGATCGCGGGAACCCTGACGCCGATATTTGAGAGAAACCCGGCGATGTCGACGTAGTAGTTGTTCTCTTCCCGTCCCGGGCTGTAATGCATAAAAATACAGGAATTCCGCCCCGGCACGTGGACCCTGTAAAACGTCCGGTCCGACCCTCCCCGGAAAAGCAGGGTGACACTGACCGCCTCATTCCCCCGGAGCCCGAGCATCCTTCCAATGAATGACCGATAGTCCTTCTCTTCAACCGTCATCGTATGCCAACCCGCCTGTATTCTTCCACGCTCCCGACGTCGCTCCAGAATCCCTCATCTATCACGACGCCCGCCACCGACCCCGGCCTTTCGCCGATCAGCCGGACGAGGGCGGGGACGACCGACTCGACCCGGCCGGGCTCCAGGCGGCCCAGGAATCGCCTCTCGAGGACGTAAATACCCGTAAACTGGCACCGCCTGACGCCGGGGTTGCCCAACATTCCGCGCATATCGCAGACCCGTCCCTCTTCGTCAAGAGAAACGTTGCGGAGAGGCCCCTCGCTCCTCAGGGCAAGCGTCGCCTCGGCGCCCCGGGAGAAGTGGAACTCGACAAGCGTCCTAAGCGGCAGGCTGGATATGACGTCTCCGTTGTAGACAAAGAAGGTCTCGTCTTCCTCCAAGAGGTCCTCTATGTTCTTGATGCCCCCGGCGGTGTCGAGCAACACCGGCTCATAGCGGAAGGTCACGGGCAGACCGGACCAGGCTCGTTCGGGAAAGGCCTTCTCATAGGCCTCTGCGCAGTGGTGCGTGTTGACTATGAAGCGCTCGACGCCCGCCGACCGCAGATGCTCCATCGCGTAGGTTATCAGGGGGCGGCCGCCGACTGTCAAAAGGGGTTTGGGGCAGGCCTCCGTCAGCGGGCGAAGGCGGGTGCCGAGGCCGGCGCCGAGGATGAAGGCCGTTTTGATGGGCCTGACTTTTCCGGCACGCCCGCCCATCCTAATCCCCCCTCTTCCCGAACCCGGGTTCGATGTCGACGAGGGCGGGCACGACGAACCCCGGGATCGTGGAGACCATGATCCAGAGAAAAAAGTTTCGGTAACCGAGCATCTCCTGTACCCATCCGCTGAACATCCCCGGGATCATCATCCCGAGGGCCATGAAACCGGTGCAGAGGGCGTAGTGGACCGTCTTATACTCCCCCTCGGAGGCGAGGATCATGAAAAGCGCATAGGCGGTGAAACCGAAACCGTACCCGAACTGCTCGACGGCGACGGCGACGGCGACGGCGAAAAAATTCTCCGGCTGAGTCCAGGAGAGGTAGACGAAGACCAGGTCCGGCAGATGCATCACGACCACCATTGTCCACAACCAGGACTTTAAGCCCTGTCTGGAGACCACATAACCGCCGATCAATCCGCCGAGCATCAGCGTGACGACGCCCACCGTCCCGTAGACGATGCCGACTTCCGCCGTGGAAAGGCCGAGCCCCCCCGCCGCGCGCGGGTCGAGCAGAAAGGGAACGACCATCTTCATGAGCTGCGCCTCGGCGAAGCGGTAAAAAAGGAGAAAGGCGATCACGGCGGCGATGTCCCTCTTGCCGAAGAAGAGGACGAAGCTTTTGAGAAAATCGGCAAAGAAGTTCTTCGACCGGTCGCGCGGCGCGGGACGGTCGGACACAGGACAGGGAAGCACAAAGAGATGGTAAAGAAAAAAGGCGAGGACAAATCCTGCCAGCACAAAAAAAGTCGCCGACCAGGCGACGGCGACAGAAGGAGAGCGGCGCTCCAGAAGGCCCGCGAGGATCACAAGCAACCCTTGAGCGGAGATCAAGGCGATACGGTAGAACATATTGCGCACGCCGATGAAGGCCGCCTGATGATGCTGACCGAGCCCGAGCATGTAGAACCCGTCGGCGGCGATGTCGTGCGTCGCCGAGCTGAAGGCCATGAGCCAGAAGACGGCAAGGGTCCAGCGGAAAAAATCGGGGACAGGGATGGCCAAGGCCACGGCGGCAAGGGATGCGCCGAGCAAGACCTGCATCGCCAGTATCCAAAACCGTTTTGTCCGAAACATGTCCACCAGAGGGCTCCAGAAGGGTTTGATGACCCAGGGAAGGTACAACCAACTCGTGTAAAGGGCGATATCGGTGTTGGATATGCCGAGGCGCTTGTACAGCACGACCGAGACGGTCATGACTACCGCGTAGGGAATCCCTTCCGCCAGGTAGAGTGAGGGCACCCAGGTCCAGGGATTACGGTATGAGGGTTTGGGGTGCTTCATTCGAGGAGGTCAGTACAGTTTTTTCAACTCGGCGCCGCGGAAGTAATGCATCAGAATCTCTCCCGCCTTGTACCCCTTCAAGGCCATGACGGCGGCCCCGACCTGGCAGAGGCCGACCCCGTGGCCCCAGCCGGCGCCGCGCAGGATGAACTTCGACGGCGTACCCGCGCCGTCCCGCTCCAGGCCGACAACGAAGGCGCTGCTGAGAAGGTGGCTCTCCGAAAGCCACCTGCGTATCTCGAGCTCCTTGCCGACGACCCAAGACCTCTTCGACCCTTCAATGCGGAGGCGCACGATACGGCCCGAAGGGCCCCGTTCCAGCGGGGTCAGCGCCCGGAGGGTCCCGAAATCTACCCCCGATTTTTTCAACAAGATCGCCTCGAGCTCTTCCCGGGCATAGGCTACTTCCCAGCGGAAAAATCGACCGGTCTCCAGGTCGGAGGAAGGGAGTACCCGCCGCAGGACCTCTTCATCGGTCACGTTACAGTAAGCGGCGGGGTTGGAAAGAATCCAACGCCGGGCATCGTCCTCGGAGCCGACCGGACGGAAAGGATGGCGGGCGTCGGAGACGGAAGACAGATAGGGAACCGCCCTACCCTCCCATACGTTTTCGTAACCTTCCGTCACCCCGCCGCAGGCCTTGTGGAAACGGGCGTCGCAGACCTTGCCCTCGTGGACGAGGAACAGGCCGCGTGTCTCTTCCACCGCCGCGGTCGCCCGCTCCGGGATGGCCTTTGCGACTCCCCGGTAACGCTGGCAGTGGTCGTCGGCGCAGACGTCAAAAATATCATGAGCCTCCCGGTCATACCAGCGAACGGTCTCGCCTTCTCGGTCGACTTCTTCCCGCGCCGGCAACCCCTCTTTCTTTGCCGCCCGCTCCAACATGGCGGCGAGCCAGCTCCGGGACGTAATAGCCTGCGCCTTCAAAAACTCCGGCGGCCCTTCGGGGTTCATCTCCGACGGAACAACGCTGGAAAGATAGGCCTCAAGGCCGACCTCGTTGATTGCCGTGACGGCGCCCTCCTCGGCGGCGAGGAGGACAAGGTTTCCCCCGAATGCCTGCTCTTCCTTGCGTTCCCAGTGAAACCGGATCCCCACCGCGACGTCTAACAGGGTAAACGTCGCGCCCGCCTCCGGCGTGCAGCGGATTTCCCTGCCCTTCGCTATTCCCCGCCCGGAAGAATCAAACAGGGTGACGAGGCCGTCCAGGGTCTGTGACCGAAAAAAACCTGAAAGGCGCCGCCCGGCGACGAGGCAGGACCCGTCGATCCTGCCCCGCACCACACGGCAACGATCCAGAATGCCGACCCTGATCGTCGGCTCAGCCGCTAACATCAATAATTCTCGGCCAGCACCTCATAATAGGACTGAGGATGCCTGCAGGCGGGACATATTTTGGGGGCGCTCGTTCCTTCAGCGACGTAACCGCAATTCCTGCAGTGCCACTTGACGGGGGACTTTTTCGTGAACACCTCGTTGTTCGCCAGGTTCTCGGCGAGCTTCCGGTACCGCTGTTCGTGGAATTTCTCGACCTTCGCGACCTGTTCGAAAGAAATCGCAACCTCGGTGAAGCCCTCCTCCCTGGCTATGGCGGCGAAGTCCGCATAGAGGGTAGTCCATTCGAGGTTCTCCCCGGCGGCGGCGGCCTCGAGGTTGCTCTTAGTGTCCGCGATGACCCCGGCCGGATAGGAGGCGCTGATCTCGACGTCACCGCCTTCGAGGTACTTGAAAAAGACCTCGGCGTGCTCCTTTTCGTTTTCCGCCGTCTCCAGGAAGAAGGCGGCGATCTGTTCGTAGCCTTCTTTGCGGGCGGCACTCGCGAAATAAGTATAACGGTTCCTCGCCTGTGATTCACCCGCAAAAGCCGCGAGCAGGTTCTTTTCCGTCTTCGTGCCTTTCAGCGATTTAGCCATTTCTTGACCTCCTCTGGTTATGTTGTTAGCTAAGGAAATTCGTCAAAGAAAAGATTCGATGGGTAGCCAATTTCCGCTTCATGTCGAAAGGGACATATGAAGCCAGGAAGGTTTCTTATACTGGAAGTCGCCGCCTTTCGCAAGAAAAAGGCGGGCGACCGAAGCAGTGCTGTATTGACAGGGCCGTAAAAATACCCGATGATCCAAAGCGCACAGAGACTATGCCGGCTTTCAGAATCTCGGCGGCGTCATCTTACGACAAGTGATGGGCATGACAAAGAAAAGACCTTTAATAGTCGTCGGTGTCGACCTCGCCGGGTCGCCTGGCCGCCCGACGGGCGTCTGCATCCTCCGAGGTCTTAAGGCGCAAACATCTATCGCCTTCGGCGACGAGGAAATCATCGAGGTCATAAAAAATGCCGGACCCGACCTCGTCACCGTCGACGCCCCGCTGAGCCTCCCGGAAGGACGGACAACGATCCACGACCGATCGGGCGGGCATTTTCGCGAGTGCGACCGCGAGCTCCGTCGCCGCGGCATCCGCTTCTTTCCGGTCACCATCGGCCCGATGCGGATGCTGACGGAGCGAGGCATGGCGCTGAAGGCGAAGGTCGAAAGGACGGGTTGCCCCGTAGCGGAGTGCTACCCCGGCGCCGCCCAGGACGTGTGGGGTATACCCCGTCAGCACCGGGACAGAAAAGGCCTCTTGGAGGGATTGAAAAACCTGGGGGTCAAAGGCATGGCGGAAGCCCTGACGGGCGATGAACTCGACGCGGTTACCGCTGCCCTCGTCGGACGCTGGTTACTTCTCGGCAAGGGTGAAACCATCGGCGGGAGCGACGGTATCGTCATGCCCACGAGAGAGAAACCCGAAGCGCGGAGAGGACGACGTAGGAGTTAAATGCCCGGTCACGCCTGGACAGTGTTACGGTTGATAGGCCAAGCTACAAAGGGTGATATAACATGAACAGGCGATTTTTATTGAAAAATGCGGCACATTTTGGCATAAAAGTTTCATACAACTTTTCCCTAGCATCCCATATGATGATGGACTCGCAAAAAGTCGAGAATTACCTCTTTCGTCATTCCGGCGAACGCCGGAATCCAGTATATTCAATATGTTCTGGATGCCGGATCGAGTCCGGCATGACGTTTTTGGACTTTTTACGAGGCCGTCATATGATGAAGCCTTTTACGTTCGTGTGGCTTTCCCATTGAGCCCGGGGGTCCTTGATGAAAGACGGATACAAGACCAGGCAGCAACTCCTCGAAGAACTGAGTATACTTCAGCGGCGTATCCTGGGCTTAGAGAGGGCGAACAAAAAGCTCAAAAAAGATAAAACCGAGTTGGAACAGGACGCAAAAAGGTTACATCTCATATTCGACAACGCCCCTGTGGGCATCTACATCAGCACCCCGGAAGGGCGTTATCTCAAGGTCAATCGTGCCCAGGTCGACATACTCGGTTACGAAAGCCCGGAAGAGATGGTCCGTTCCGTCACTGACATCAAGAACCAGATCTATGTGGAACCCGAAGACCGGGACCGCCTCGAGAAGCTCCTCGCGGAACAGGGCATGGTGAAGGGTTTCGAGACCCGTTTCTACCGAAGGGACGGCAAGATTATCTGGGTGTCCATTCACATCCAGGCACTCAGGGACGAAAAGGACAAGGTCTTCTATCAAGGAACGGTCATCGACATCACAGAGCGTAGGCAGGCTGAGGAAGCCCTTCGGGAAAGTGAAAGAAGGTACAGACATCTCGACAACTTCGTGCCCATACCCTTGTTCGAGATCGACCTCACGGGCAACGTCAGCAAGATGGGCAACCTCGCCCTTGCCGAAACCTTCGGGTACACAGAAAAAGATGTCGAGAAGGGGCTCAACATCGCCCAGGTGATAATACCGGAAGATATTGAGCGTATCGTCTCCGACATGAAAGCGGCCCTGCGTAAAGGAAAGGTAAAGGGACATGGAACGGGATACGAATACACGGGGATAAGGAAAGACGGCAGCACATTTCCCATTCTTGCCTACACCAGCCCTATCTTTAACAATGGCAATCCTGTAGGATTCCGGGGAGCCGTCATCGACCTCACGGCGCAAAAGCAGGCGGAGGAAGCGCTAAGGAGGAGCATCTTAAGCCTGGCGGAGGCCCAGCGGATCGCCAATATCGGAAACTGGGAATGGGATGTCGGCAGCGAGGACGTTTACTGGTCTGACGAACTTTGCCGGATCATGGGAACGCAGTCTTGTGCCGTCCCTATGACGTTCGCTGCGTTATACGAGTTGCTTTCTCCCGAAGACAGGGAGATAGTTAAAGGCGCCGTCGAAAAAGCGGCGAAGGAAGGGCGAAAGAGCGACATAGAACATCGCATCACCCGGCCTGACGGCACGGTGCGTGACGTCCATCAGCTGGTAGAACCCATCATCGACAGGGACGGGAAGACCACCCGGGTCATAGGACTCGCGCAGGACGTGACCGAGAAGAAGCAGCGGGAAATGGAATTGCAAAAAGCGAAGGAACAGTTGATCCAGGCGGAAAAACTCTCTTCCCTGGGCAGGTTATCCGCCGGGGTCGCCCATGAGATACTCAATCCGGCCACCATCATCTCGATGGAACTGCAGCTCCTGCAAAAGATGGAAGGCCTCGCGCCTGAAATGCAGGAAGGGTTGAAGGTCTGCATGGAGCAAGTCGGCCGCATCGTCGCTATCACGAAGAGCCTCAAGCAATTTTCCCGCGTTCCCGTGAAAAATACGGCCATGGCCGATATGAACGGCCTCATCAAGCACATGATGACTTTGTACGCAACGCAATTGAAGATGGAAGGAATAGAAACAGACGTGCAATACGACCCCGACCTACCCGCTATCACCATAGACAGAGAAAAGATGGAGCAGGTGGTCGTGAACATGATCGCAAACGCCGTCTCCGCGATGGAAGGGAAGGAGAAAAAGGTGCTGCACATCAAGACGAGCAGGAACGCTGTGCACAGGAAAGGGGATCATCTGACAATCACCGTCGCCGACACCGGAAAAGGCATCCCTGCCGAGCACATGCCGAAGATATTCGACCCCTTCTTTACAACCAAAGAACCGGGAAAGGGAACGGGACTGGGGCTTTCCATAGCTTACGGCATCGTCCAGGAGCACGGCGGCATGATCCGGGCGGAGAACAATGAATGGGGCGGAGCCACCTTTTATGTCTCTCTTCCCCTTCAGAAGGAAGGTTTGAGAAGCGACCCTTGAGATGGATGTGCATCCATGGAGAGAATTCTTGTCGTCGATGACGAAACCCAGATTGTGAGGTTGCTGCAAAAGTACTTCGCCTCAAAAGGATATGAGGTCCATACCGCCCGAAGCGGTCTGGAAGCCGTCGACAGGGTAAAAGACGTAAGACCTGACGTGGTGTTGCTCGACATCCTGATGCCGGGCATGGGCGGCCTCGACACACTCAAGGAGATCAAAAAAATAGACCCCAAAATCGGGGTTATCATGATCACGGCCGTCATCGACGAAGAGCTGGCTAAGAGGGCGTTGGAACTGGGCGCCGATGATTACATCACCAAACCCATCGATTTCGACTACCTCGAGACATGCGTCATGGTGAAATTGGCGCAACTTCCGGGGTGATGGAAAAGATACCACCGATACCTTGCAGGCGCGACAAGCTCATTTCTCGCAGTTTGCAGATGATTCAAGCAGCCCTTACGGTCTTCAAGGATTCGACCCTGCTTATGATCGTCTTGAGCGACGACCCCGGGCCGAATACCTCGGCTATTCCGGCCTTCTTCAGTTTCTCCACGTCGCCCGGCGGCACCGTACCCCCGAATACGACCTTGATGTCCTCGGCCTTCTCCTTTTTCAGCAACTTCACCACCTCCGGCGCCAGGATCATGTGGTTTCCCGAAAGGGAACTCAGGCCGATCACGTCCACACCTTCCTGCAGGGCCGTCCTCACGATATTTGCCGGCATCTGATTGCCGCCGTAGATCACTTCCATCCCGGCGTCCCGCAACGCCCTGGCCACGACCATGCTGCCCCGCCAGTGGGCGTCCATCCCGAGGCGAACCATCAATACGCGAATCCTTTGCTTTTCCATATATCTCTCCTTGGGTCGAATTCTGTCAGAACAGAGGCGGTTCCCATACACCGTAAACACGCTTCAGTGTCCGAGATATTTCACCTTCCGTGATCAGGTTTTTGACTTCCCCCACGATAAGCTCCATCAGGTTCTCATCCCTTTCGCAGCAACGGGCGATGGCCTCCAAGGATTTCTGCACTTTCCGGGAATCCCTTTCCTTCCGGATCCGCCTCAGCTTCTCCTTTTGAACCTTCAGAGTCTCCGGCGAAGAGAAGAGCTCGATCGGGAGGACCTCGTCCTCGGCTCGGAAACAATTCATCCCGACGATCGGCATCTCCCCCGATTCGATGTCGCATTGATACTTATAGGCCGCGTCCGAAATTTCTGCATGAACCCACCCGCTCTCGACGGCGCTCACCAGGCC
>DIEZ01000023.1:0-6993 GCA_002418885.1 Syntrophaceae bacterium UBA5761 | reverse complement strand
CACAACGCCTCGTCATAGGCGTCCACATGGACCGACTGAGCCCCGCCAAGAACGGCGGCGAGCGCGTGGTAGGCGGAGCGGGCGATGTTGTTGAGCGGCTGCTGGGCGGTCAGGGCGACCCCCGCCGTCTGAACATGGAAGCGGAACATGAGGGACCTCGGGTCCTCCGCCTTGAAACGATTCTTCATGATGTTGTAGTAGACCCGCCGGGCGGCCCGGTACTTTGCGATCTCCTCGAAAAAATCATTGTGGGCCGACAGGAAGAAGCTGAGCCTGCCGGCAAAGCTTTCGACCGGCAAGCCCCTCCTCAGCATTTCCTCGGAGCAGGCGATGGCGTGGGCGATGACGAAGGCGACCTCCTGCGGGGCCGTGCAGCCGGCCTCACGGTAGTTGTATCCGGCGAAGCTGATGGGATTCCATCGGGGGGCATGCCTGGTGCAGAATTCGACGGCATCGCAACTGACCTTGAAAGAGGCCCTGGGCGGCAGAACGCCCGGGGCAACGGTGATGGCCGTCTCCAGCAGAAAATCGTTCTGACTCGTCCCGGCCAAATTTGCGAGCGGGATGCCGCGGTCCCCGGCATTCGCGAAATACATCGATTGGACGGAGATGTTGCAGATGGGCTGGCATGTCACCAGGGAGACGCTGACCTCGTCGATCGGAATGCCGTCAAAGAGGATCCGCATATCCTCGACGGTGTCTATCGCCACCCCGCCCCGTCCCACGTCTGCATAAACGTCTTTGTCGTCGCTGTCGTAACCGCGCAGAGTGGGGTAATCGAAAACCCCGTTGATCCCCGTGGCGCCCTGCTGCAACAGAAATTTGTATCTCTTGTTCGTCTCCTCCGGGGGACCGAAACCGGCCAGTTGCCGATGAGTCCAGGTCCTTCCCCTGTACATAGTGGGATGAACGCCGCGGGTATAGGGGCCCTCTCCCGGATAACCCAGGTCCTGCAAATAATCGAGGTCTGCCACGTCGCCCGGTGTGTACAGGGGCTTGACGTCGAACCCGGAAAGTGTTGAGTACCTCTCCTTCAAATGTCTCTGGTTTGCATACCTATTCTTTTCCCATTCTGCCGACTTTTCATTGATCTCATCGACCTTAGCCGGGTCAAAAATTCCCCTTTTCATCCTTACCTCCCCGAGGAACGTTTTCGACCTTACCACTGCACCAATTATGCCACACGAACGTGCGGCCTCCCGGATTCTCTTTTCCGTGCATCGCCGGTTCGTATTCGGCGTGGTACAGAGCGGCTTCGGGGTATGTTCGGAAATGCGGTGGGCAACGGCTATGGAAGGCGGAATAGCTTTTAGATGTGGAAAATATGCACAGGGCGTGAAAATAATTTACTCATCCGGTCAGTTTGTACTTGTTCATCAAATAGCGCAGGGAAAAACGGTCGAGGCTCAAGAGCCTTGCCGCTTCTGTCCTGTTTCCCTTTGCCCTAAAAAGGGCTTGTTTGATCAATTTCGTTTGCATGACGCGGGTGAGTTCCTTGATGTCAACCCCGGAATCGGGCAATCCCACTTCGTCTATGCCGAGCCGTCGTTCCGTAACGCTCCCTTCCAGGATTTCCCGTGGCAGATTCTTGAGAGTTATGACCTCCGGGCTGTCGACGATCATGATCCGCTCGATGGTGTTGCCCAGCTCCCGGACATTGCCCGGCCACGCATAGCTGACCATGGCGCTCGCAGCCTCTTCGTCGATACCCCGCACTTTCTTGCGATAACGCCGATTCAGGGTCTCGATGAAGTATTCTGCAATCGGAAGGATGTCCTCTTTGCGCTCTCTCAAGGGAGGGAGATAGATGCTGAGGACGTTCAACCGATAGTAGAGATCCTCCCGGAATTTGTTCCGGCGGACGTAATCGCGCAAATCGTGGTTTGTCGCGGCGATGATGCGCGTGTCGACCTGTATCGTTCGATGTCCTCCCAGACGCCGGAACTTCTTCTCCTGCAATACGTTCAGTAGTTTGGATTGCATCACAAGGTCCATGTCGCCGATTTCGTCGAGAAACAATGTCCCGCCGTCCGCTTGCTCGAAAAGGCCTTTGCGGCTTCGCTTGGCATCTGTGAATGCCCCTTGTTCATAGCCGAACAATTCACTCTCCAGGAGAGAATAGGGGATGGCCGAGCAGTTGACTTCGACAAAAGGCCCGCTTGACCTCGGACTGTTGAAATGAACGGCCTTGGCGACGAGTTCTTTCCCGGTCCCGCTTTCACCTTCGATCAGCACGGTGGATGAACCGCCCCGGGATACTTTCGCGATGATGTCCCTGACGGCTTGAATCTCTTCACTCTTTCCGATGATTTTATCGGCCTCGTAAAACGACTTGGCCTTTTCTCTGAGGTCGTTCACCTCTTTTTGCAACTTCTGCGTCTCCAGGGCAAGCTTGATGATGGTGGAGATATGTTTGTACTCGAAAGGCTTGTTGATATAATCAAAAGCGCCAAGTTTCATCGCGGTGACGGCATTCTCGACGGTCCCGTAACCGGTCATCATGATAACGATGGAATCCGGGTCCGTCGTCTTGATCCGCTTGAGAATGTCGATACCGTTCGAATCCGGCAATTTGAGGTCCAACAGGATCAGGTCCGTGCTTTCTTTCTCCAGAACGTCCAAACCTTCTTTGCCCGTCTTCGCCACGAACACCTCATAGCCTTCGCCCTTGAGGGCCAACCTGAGAGAATCCCGGATCAGTTTCTGGTCGTCGATGATGAGGATGGTTTTCATCTTTGTACGCTCCTCTTCACAATCCGGCCGGAACCCCGGAATGGCGGGGCTGTCTACAGGGCAGAATGATCGTAAACTCCGTCCCTCTGCCTTCTTCGGATTCAAACCGGATGGACCCGTCGTGCTCCTTGACTATACTGTGGGTTATAGAAAGTCCCAGACCCGTTCCTTGATTGCTAGTCGTGAAGAACGGGTCGAAGATGCGATTCTTGTTCTCGTCGGAGATACCGGTACCCGTATCACTGATTACGATTTTGACGGCTCCTCCACCATCGGCTTCATTTTTACAATTTACCGCCTCGATCGTCAGTTCACCGCCGTCCGGCATCGCGTTAACGGCATTGATGACGATATTCAACAGTCCCTGCTTGACCCTCTCCCGGTCGAGAAACAAACGTTCGAGGTCGTCCGAAACCTTGATGGTCGGCTTTATCCTCTTCTGGTCGCACTGCTCCTTGACCAAACAGAAAATGCTCATAATGACGGCCCGCAAGTCCACAAGGTCGAAATTCAGGTCCCTGGGCCGCGCAAAAGTCAATAGGTCTGAAATCAGCTTTTCGAGCCTTACGATTTCGCCTTTGGCGTCGCTAATCAAACCCAGTTCTGTTTTGGAACGCTTCTTTCTGCTCAGGATGTCGAGAACCACCCCGATACCCGTTAAAGGGTTTCGTATCTCATGGGCGACACCGGCCGCAAGCTCTCCCAGGGAGACCAACCGGTTTACCCGCTGCAAATACTGGTCCCGCCTCTTTTCATTAGTTATATCCTGAACCAGGAACGTGAAACCGACCAGGCTGCCCGCCTCGTTGGTAATGTGGGATGTGCTTATGTTCAGAATCGCCTCATCCCGCTCTTTTGTCTTTAGAGAGAATTCCCAACCTTTGATGTTGACGCGCTTGGCGACGATATTTTTAGTGTTCCGGACCCATTCGGGTGAAGCGAATACATCCCAGATTAACCTGTCGAACACATCCTCTTTCTTCACACGAAACGCTTTCTCGATCGCCGGGTTCAAAGAGGTGATCCGCCCCTCGATGTCGACCGTTAAGATTCCGTTAACGGAACTCTTCAGGACGTTCTCCGAAAACTTCTTCTCGTCCATCAAGTCCTGCAGCAGTTTCGAATTTTCGATGATGATGCTCGCATAGTTTGCGAGGATCGAGAGAGATTCGAACTCATTGTCATCGATCTCGCGTTCACCGTATTTCTTGTCCACCCCTAATATGCCGATGACGTCCCCCTTTATTTTCAGGGGCACGTACAGGGTGCAACCGCGGCCCATCCTTTTCGTGACCTTCCTGTCAATCTCAGTCAGGCCGGGATGAGAATCAAAGTTTTTGACAAGGATGGGTTCCCCGGTCGTTACTACCTTCGTTTCCATACATTCATACCTTTTTATATGAAACGGCCTCTCCATGACAAATTTTTCCAGGTGAGGAGAAAAGCCCGTTATGTATTTGCACTCCAGGCAGTTCGTAGCTTTATTGACAAGGTAAACAGAGCATCTGTTGAAATTTAAGTCCTTCTTGACGGTTTGTACGATTGATTCCAGCACCCTGTCCGTCGTGGTCGGCTCGGTCAGAAGCGTGCTTATCCTGTAGACGTGAGACAATATCTGATTGTTTCTGCCTTCATCCATCGGCCTTACCCTTTCTTAAGTGACAAAAACGATATACCCATTCCCTTCGTCGAGGGGGACACCGTGATTCTATTCACCGATACCACACTTACACATGATTTGCGACATCCGGCTGCCGATACCAAAACAAAACGGTTCTCCCGGACCCCGGCCGCAATCATTGCCTCTCAGTGAGTAACCCCTTATAAATATGGAAGATTGTTCTTTTAATGGGAAACGTACTGTGATACTTTGGTAGTCGTTCATCCCGGAAGGAAGGCAGCACCGGCGAGGAAGCCGGGGATAATCTGCGGAAAGCCATCGAGGAAAGCGCGCCTACCCGGCGAATCGCCGGGACCGGGAATAGAGAATAGCGGGTTGATGCCTGAAGCAAAAGAAGGAGGATAATCCATGAAGATTGTGAGTATCATCGGAAGCCCGCGCGGGATGAAGGGAAACACGGGGAAGCTGCTGGGAGAGGTCTTGAAAGGTGCAAAAAGCGCGGGGGCGGTGTGCGAGGTCATAGCCCTGCGGGGCGATTCCGTGAAACCTTGTCTGGGATGCGACCGATGCCACAAAAAAGGCCAATGCCCCCAGAAGGACGAGTTCGAATCTATAAAGGAGAAGGTGCTCGCGGCAGACGGGATAATCCTGGCGACACCCAATTACATCTTCCACGTCAGCGCGCAATTAAAAATGTTCATAGACCGCTGCTCCAGCCTCATTCACTGCATGGCCCTCGAGGGCAAATACGGGGCGAGCGTGGTAACCTCCGGCGGGGGTGATGAAGTCCCGATCGTCGAATATCTCGATAACGTTCTCATGATCATGGGCGTAACCCCGGTGGATTCCGTATGGGCAACGATGGGAATAACAGGTGCGAGCAAACAACTGCCTGAAAAATGCCGCGAACAAGCCTACGACCTGGGCAGGACCATAGTCAAGGCCTGGGAGGAGAAGTGGCGTTTTGCAAAGGCAGAGAAGGTCCAGGAGAAACATCGGGAAAGGATGCGGGAGTTGATGGATTATTATCGCGAAGAGTGGCCCTATGAATACGCCCACTGGCAGAGGCGGACGTAATACAATAAAGACGGCGCCCTTCTGCGCCGCACATGCGCTATGATGGGATGCGCTTTGAATATCGAACGTGCTGTTAAAACAGGTTAAAAACGTGAGGAAGGTGTTCCCATGAGTAAAAACTTGATGTTTTGCCGCATCGTTCTCAAAAACTGGAAAAATTTCGCCAACGTGGATGTGGCCGTGCAGAATCGCGCTTTTTTGGTTGGACCCAATGCCTCTGGAAAATCAAACTTTCTGGATGTCTTCCGTTTCCTGAGAGATCTGGCTTTAACTGGCGGAGGGTTCCAGGAGTCTGTCAAGCGCCGCGGCGGCGTAACAGCAATACGCTGCCTGGCTGCCCGACGGTACTCGGATGTGGAGTTGCTTGTTGAACTTAAGGGAATAGACGACGATTCAAAGTGGGAATACGAGGTTGCATTCAATCAGGACACACAGCGCAATCCGATCCTGCGAAAGGAAGGGGTTCTCCGAAACGGCGTGGTCCTTCTGGACCGTCCCACTGAAGAAGACCGTGAAGACGAAGCCAGGCTGTCCCAGACTTATTTGGAACAGGTTAACGTGAATCGCCCCTTTCGCGATTTGACCGCGTTTTTTTCCTCCATTCGTTACCTACATATCGTCCCTCAGCTTGTGAGGGAACCGGATCGCTCTGTCGGCCGCTCTAACGACCCGTTCGGGGGTGACTTCTTGGAGCAGATTGCAAAGACTCCCGAGAAGACCCGCAACGCCCGCATGCGCCGAATAAAAGACGCTCTCCAGGTAGCTGTTCCTCAGCTTCAGGAGATCAGTCTTATGCGTGATAACCGGGGAACGCCGCACTTGCGGAGGAACCATTGCCGTATAGTCATTCACCCGAGGAGGCGTGGTAGAAGATGGAATATATCCTTTGCGTATTAGCCGGCTTAGTTGTCGGCGGCCTTGTCGCTTGGTTGGTTGCGTCTGCGCGTGTCACTAAGGTTCTCTCCGGAAGAATAGAGGAATCCGAGCGCCGGGCCGGCACGGCCGAAGGTCGTTCGTCCGCCTTGGAAGGGACGATTGCGGAACTGCGCGCGCAAAACGAAAATGCCGTTGGGGAGCTTTCCGAACTCAGGAATCAACTGGCTGCCGAGACGAGCGCCAAGGTGAAGGCCGAAACTCAACTGGCGGAAACTTTCCAGCGCCTTGAGGAAGAGAAGAAACTCCTGGAGGAAGCCAAGAACCGGCTCTCGGACACATTCAAGGCCCTTGCCGGCGACACCCTCAACGCCAGCACGCAGGCATTCCTGCAACTGGCCAGGGAAACGCTCGACAAGGTGTTGACGGACGCCCGCGGCGACCTCGGCAAACGACAGGAGGCCATCCAAGGCATGGTCAAGCCCCTCGCCGAGTCCCTTGCCAAGTTCGAGGAGCATGTCCGCACGGTCGAGAAGGACAGACAAGAGGCGTACTCCGGGCTCACGGAGCATCTGCGGATTTTGACCATAAGTCAACAACAGTTGCAGAAAGAGACGGCGAACCTGGTAACGGCGTTGCGCAAGCCGCAGGTGCGGGGCCGTTGGGGCGAGATGACGCTGCGCAGGGTT
>DIEZ01000031.1:19822-19995 GCA_002418885.1 Syntrophaceae bacterium UBA5761 | reverse complement strand
AAGTGTACGCCCTGCCGTGAGGGCACGAAGCGAATGCTGGACATCCTCACGAGGATCTGCAACGGCAAGGGCCGGGAGGGAGATGTCGAATTGCTCGAAGAGATGGCCTCTATCATAAAGGACGCGTCACTTTGCGGCCTTGGACAGACGGCTCCCAACCCGGTGCTCAGCAC
>DIEZ01000031.1:184-19770 GCA_002418885.1 Syntrophaceae bacterium UBA5761 | reverse complement strand
TTCAAATCGCCCTGTCAGCATACCTGTCCCATAGGGATGGATGTCCCGGCTTACATCGCCCTGGTCCGGGCGGAGCGGTTCGAAGACGCCTACAAGGTTCTTCTCAAGACCAACCCCTTCCCGTCCGTGTGCGGCCGGGTCTGCGACCACAAGTGCCAGAGCAAGTGCAGGAGGAACACTCTCGATGAGGCGGTGGCCATCAAGTACCTCAAGCGTTTCATCACCGACGCGGCGCCCCGGCCGAAGATCGAGCCGGTTCCCGTGACGCGCAAAGAAAAGATAGCCGTGGTCGGGGCAGGCCCCGCAGGCCTTACGGCGGCAAAGGACCTCACTCTGCGAGGTTATAGTGTGAAGGTGTTTGAAGAGTTGCCCAAGCCCGGCGGAATGCTGGCCTGGGGAATCCCCGCCTACAGGTTGCCCAGAGAGGTCCTCGACAGGGAGATAAACGACATCCGGGCACTTGGTGTGGAGATTCGCTGCGGCGTTAGGGTGGGACGGGATATTTCTTTCGAGAAAATCCTTGAGGATTTTGATTACATTTATCTCGCACCCGGCGCCCACCGGAGCCAAAGACTCGAGGTGGAGGGCGAGTACCTGAAAGGTGTGTACGGAGGCGTTGAGTTTCTCCGGGACTTCAACTTGAATGAGAGTGCCTGGATGGGGGGTGAAAAGGAATTCGGCAGTAGGGTCGCCGTCGTCGGTGGCGGTAACTCTGCGATAGACGCCGCCAGGACGGCCGTTCGGTTGGGCGCGGAGGTCACGATCCTGTACCGCCGTCTCAGGGCTGACATGCCGGCTGCGGAAGAGGAGATCGTGGCCGCCGAACATGAGGGTATAAAGATCGAATACCTCGTGGCACCCGTAAAGATTGTAGGCGAAGACGGCAGGGTATCCGGTATAACCTGCCGGCGCATGAAGCTCGGCGACTTCGATTCCAGCGGCCGCCGCAGGCCGGTCCCGGTCGAAGGTTCCGAGTTTACGCTCAGCGTCGACGCGGTGATCGCCGCCATAGGCCAGTTACCGGACCTCTCCTTTGTGCCCGCGGAGAGCGGGATACATGTCAACAAGTGGTCTTGTTTAGACCTTGCTGGGTTGAGTAAGTCGAGAACACCTCATGACCGGGTTTTTGCCGGGGGTGACGCCGTCACCGGACCCGACACAGTCATCCGGGCTATTGCCGCCGGACACCAGGCTGCGGAGGATATGGACAGCGCTATAAGAACTGCGAACGGTGAACCTCCCTATGTGGCTCCACCCTCCGAAGAGATAGAGATTCCCCTTATCATCGATGAGGAGACGGAGGAAAGGCCTCAGGCAGCGATGCCTGAGTTGCCGACCGCCGAGAGAAAGAGGACCTTTGTGGAGGTGGAACTCGGGTACAGCCGCGAGGAGGCAATCAAGGAAGCCTGCCGTTGCCTGCGTTGCGACGCCGAAATTTGATATAAATTCTCTTTGGAGTGGCGACTTAACCAGACGTGAATGGAGGAAGGTGCATGTCTCAGGTAATTGTGACGATCGACAACATCGAAGTGAAGGTTAGACCCGGAACGACGATTTTAGCGGCAGCGAAAGAGGCGGGGATAGACATTCCCACACTTTGCAACCACCGAGCGCTGTCCCCGACCGGTGCCTGTCGGGTTTGCGTTGTAGAGGTCGAGGGGCAGCGGACTTTGCAGGCCGCCTGTGTTTTCCCTGTAGCCGAAGGTATGAAAATAAAGACGGACTCGGACCGGGTGGTCAAGGCGCGGAAACTGGTTCTCGACATGATTTTTGCGGAACGAAACCATTTCTGTCCATTCTGCGAGGCAAGTGGCGACTGTGAGTTGCAGAATCTTGGATACCGGTACGGCATCGATCACTGGGCTTACGAGACCTACTTGAAACCATACCCGATTGACGCCACTCGCCAGTTTTTTCTGATGGACCACAACCGTTGTATACTCTGTGGGCGTTGTATTCGTGCCTGCGACGAACTTGTTGGCAATCACACCCTCGGCTTACGGCAGCGCGGCACCAGGTCCATGGTAGGTGCCGATACCGACACCCCCTTCGGAGAGTCGACCTGCATATCCTGCGGCACCTGTCTGCAGGTTTGTCCGACGGGCGCCATATTCGATGGCCGAAGTTCCTACATGGGGCGTGAGGTACAGACCGAACACATAAAGAGCACCTGCAGTCAATGCAGTATAGGCTGCGGCATCGAAATAGCGACGCGGGGCGGAAATGTTTTGCGCGTCAAGGGTGACTGGGATGCAGAAGTTAATAAGGGCCTGCTGTGCAAGAAAGGTCGCTTTGAAAAACTGCATGACGGGCGTAAGCGGGTAGAGGTCCCCCTGTTGAGGCAAGGGGGTGGACTTCAGGCGGTAAGCTGGGATCAGGCCCTTAAGGCGACGGCCGAACGTGTCAAAGAATCCGATGCCGAGGGTGTCGGGGTCCTGACGTCGAGCAACGCTACCAACGAGGCCCTCTATATGCTTTCTGCGCTAACAAGAGAGATGAAGGTAACCAACATCGGCTTACTGAACGGCGTTTCACCGGGACTGTCGGGCATACGGAGAGGCGCACTCGCCGACATAGCGAAAGGAGATGTCATACTGGCCGTTGGTGCAGACCCGGTCAGGAATCAGCCCGTTGCGTCATTTCTCATCAAACGAGCCGTCGATAAAGGCGCCCGGCTGATCGTCGTCGACGACGCAGATAACGACCTCTCTTGTTTGGCTACCATGAAATTCGGTGTACCGGATGTCGGGAGGGCCGTGGATGTCGCCGCCCGTGCGGAAAACACCGTCGTTATTTACGGGGAAAGAGTACCGTCATCCGCTGTCGGCACCCTCGAGACACTGCGTCAACGAGCTGTTTTTATTGCCCTGGAGCCGGGCGTCAATACACAAGCTGCGGTTGCTTTTGGGTTGAAGAACGGCTTTAAGTCATCCGCTGTCAAAACGTTGTTTGTCCTTTTCGGTGAAGAACAATGGGACGGAATGGACGTTAAGCTGGGAGAAATCGGAGAGGATGCCTTCGTGACTGTCGTCTCCAGCTATATTTCTCCGCTAACCGACAGGGCTGATGTTGTTCTGCCCATGGCCATATGGTCGGAAAGGTCCGGGACTTTAACGAATGTCGAGGGTCGTGTTCAGAAGGTCCGCGCGGCCGTGTACCCTGAAGGTGAAGCCAAGCCCGACTGGGAAATAATCTCTTTGCTTGCCGGTATGCTGGGGAAGAAATTTGATGAATCGCCGGATAAGATATCCGATCGGGCAATCGAAGCATTGAAGGGAGGGGGAATTCATCGTGAGTAAGATCAAGATAGCTACGGACTGGCTGGCCGGCTGTGCAGGTTGTCACATGTCCCTGCTGGATATCGATGAGAGGATCGTCAAGCTGCTTGAATCGGTCGAATTCACTTCCAGCCCTGTGACGGACCTGAAACATCCGCCGGAGGATGGAGTGACGATAGGTATTCTTGAAGGGGCGGTATGCAACACACATAACGTAGAAGTAGCCAAAGAGATGCGCAAGCGTTGTCAGATCCTGATCGCCATCGGAGATTGCGCTACCTTTGGGGGTGTGCCGGCGATGCGCAATCTTGTGGGAACACAGGAGGCGTTGAAGCGTGCGTACATCGAGACGGAGAGCGTTGTCGGCGGTCTAATTCCCGGCTCTTCTGAACTTGGTGAGCCCTTGGATACGGTGACGGGGGTGGACAAAGTGGTTAAGGTGGACGTTTTTATTCCCGGCTGCCCGCCCAGCGCCGACGCGCTTTTCTTTGCCCTGTCGGAATTGTTGGCCGGACGTACACCCGTCATTTTACCCCCCGAGTATTTAAAATACGATTAGAGGAGATGCGAGATATGGGTGCTCGAAAAATAACCATAGAACCGGTGACGCGGATCGAGGGTCATGCGCGGGTGACGATCCATCTGAACGACCAGGGTGGCGTGGAACAGACTTTTTTCCATGTGGACGAATTTCGCGGCCTGGAGAAGTTCTGCGAGGGCCGTCCGTATTTTGAGATGCCGCAGATCACACAACGGATCTGCGGGATATGCCCGGTCAGTCACCATCTGGCGGCCGCCAAGGCCTGTGACGGTGTCGCCCGTGTAGAACCGCCGCGGCCCGCGAGGTTGCTGCGCGAGCTGATGCATATGGGTCAGTTAGTACAGTCTCACGGCATGCACTTCTTCTATCTGGCGGCCCCCGACCTGGTTCTCGGTTTCGACGCCGACCCGGCGATCCGGAACGTCTTCGGCATCATCAAGGCCAACCCGGAGCTGGCGCTCAAGGCGGTGAACCTTCGACGTTACGGCCAGCGGGTCATCGAACGGCTGGGCGGTAAGCGGATACACCCCAATTTAAGCGTACCGGGCGGTGTGAATGCCCCGCTGAATCCCAAGGACCGGGACGAGATTTTAGCGGAAATGGAGACCATGATGGACATCGCTAAGGTTGCGGTGGACATCGGCAAGAACTGGCTGGGCGCCAACAAAGAACTGGCGTCGACCTTCGCATCCTTTCCTTCGAACTACATGGGGCTGGTGGATGAGGAGGGAGGACTTCAGCTCTATGACGGGGAGATCAGGGTCAAGAACGCCGAGGGCAAGTATGTCGCCCAGTTCAAGCCCGAACATTACCTGGCCCATGTCGCCGAGCATGTGGAGCCTTGGTCATTCCTCAAATACCCTTACTATCGCAAGATGGGTTTCCCGGAAGGGTTCTACCGTGTCGGTCCCCTGGGGCGGTTGAATGTCTGCGACAAGATCGGAACTCCCCTGGCGAACAAAGAGTTCAAGCTCTTCAGACAGTTGAACGACGGCAGGCCCGTGGAAGGGTCCCTTTATTACCACTACGCGAGATTGATCGAACTCGTCTACGCCCTTGAGCGGATAGTCCAGTTGCTGGATGACCCCGATATCTTGTCCAAGGAGGTTCGGGCCTATCCGGAGGCGAGACTACCGGGGCAGGGAGTCGGTGTGATCGAAGCCCCCAGGGGCACTCTCTTCCACGATTACAGCACGGACGAGAACGGCCTGCTGACGCGAGTGAACCTCATCGTAGCGACGGGCAACAACAACTGGGCGATGCACACGGCCGCCGGAATGGTCGCGAAGGCCTGCGTAGACGGCAACAAGCTTACCGAAGGGATGTTGAACAGGGTGGAAGCTGCGATCCGTTGCTACGACCCATGCCTGTCTTGTTCTACGCACGCTGTCGGAAAGATGCCTCTGGAAATAGCGCTCGTGGCGGCGGACGGTACGGTCCTGGACCGTATCTCCCGATGACCGGAAGATACGGGGTGTGGGAAGGGAATGGTAGACCAAGGTCTGACGATGGGCAGAACCCTCGTTATCGGTTATGGAAACATAGACCGGGCGGACGACGGTGTCGCCTACTTCGTCATCGATGTCTTGCGGCGTTCGCTGGGCCGGGATGCACTCAAAGAAGATGAAACAGGACTCGAAGAGCTCGGCGGCGAGATAGATTCTGTGTTTCTGCAACAATTGACGCCGGATCTGCTCGACGTGATTGCCGATTACGACGAGGTCGTGTTCGTCGATGCCCATGTGGACGGTAAACTTGACGCTTTACATTGTGCCTCCGTCGTGCCGGAAGAGGCGGCGTTGGCGTTTACTCATCATATAACACCCGACATGCTGATGGCGTGGTTCCAGGCCCTTTACCACCGGAAGCCGTCCGCCCGGATCGTCTCCATAAAAGGCTGTGACTTCGATTTCCGCCGCGGCCTTTCCTCCGACACTGCAGAGTTGGTGGAACCGGCCGTAAGGCTTATCTTGAAAGAAGACATGGCCCTTAGGAAAAAGCCATGATTAAAGGTTGCGGCCGGCAGGATAGGACGCGAATAGATTGCGATGGACCAAATATTTTGTTGACGAAGGCCTTGTTCAAGAGCCAGGTGCCGGAAGAAGAAGTTTGAGATAGTTATAAGGTCATATCAAAAAAGGAGGGGGTCCGATGGAGAACGTCATAGACATTTTAAGGCATTCTGCAATTTTCCGGAAGTTGACCGATGAGCAGCTGAAAAAGATTATGGCCATCGCCTCGGTGGAAACCCATCCCGCCGGTGCGGTTCTCTATCGTGAGGGTGATCCGGCCGGCAAGTTTTACATCGTGGTCGAGGGTAAAGTCGCTCTCGACATGCAATGCGATATGGGGCCGAATTTTCCTTCCAGGCAGGTCGTCGTCGATGTTGTTGCAAAGGGCGAATCTATGGGTTGGTCTGCCGTCGTCGAGCCTTACATTTTCACGCTGAGTTGTCTTTGTTTGGACCGGACCGAATTGGTCGCGATCGACGCGGTGAAGTTGAGGGAAATCATAGACGAGGATTGCGGACTGGGACTTGCGGTTATGAAGGCTGTCGCTAAGATGATTGCTACTCGTCTGACTCACACAAGAGTGGTTTTGGTGGGCGAACGTGCCCTCGGTATCATGACCGAGCATACTCAATACGCATAAAAAGACGTGAGGCAGGTGGGACAAAGAGGTTTGGTCGGGCAGGTCAAACCTCTTTGTGTATCCTGGGAAGTCTTTCTCGGCGTTATTTTTGTTGCTCTTTAAGGCGTTTAAGATGATGAAAAAATGGATTTATCCGTTCTTGGTGGTCGAATTTCTCATGCCTTTTTTCGCCCTGGCCCGGCAGCCGGTGGAACCCTTGCATGTCGGACCTCGGTCCTCGGTGAAGGAAGCTGCGCCTTCCCCGTTGCCCCATGTCAGGCCTGAGTTTGAGGATGTAAGTTACTGGATTGGACGCCTCCGGCATCCGGACAGGGTACGGATGGGGGCCGAGGATATAGAAAAAGTCAACCTCGCTGCCCTGAAAAACGACCCGGATTTCCTGGACATATTATCTCTTTCCTGTGAGATAGATACGGATGTCTTGAAAAGAAGGCTGACGAGCTCTTGGGATCGATACGGAGGGTCGAGACTTTACGACATGGCAAGTCGACCCCTTTCCACCGCTTACCTGGCGCGTCTTTTTTCGTTGATGAACACGGAGGGTGTTCCTGACCGTGTAAGGCCGCTTTACGGGATCGTCGTCCACGCGACTAACCTGCGCGTCTTTCCGACGGACGACCTTGTCATGGACAGGCCTTTTGATTATGCCTTCGACCGTTTCCAGGCGGGGAGGCTGGACGT
Source organism: Syntrophaceae bacterium UBA5761 (assembly GCA_002418885.1). Classification (GTDB taxonomy): domain Bacteria; phylum Desulfobacterota; class Syntrophia; order Syntrophales; family UBA4778; genus UBA2207. Next base: position 12,618 of record DIEZ01000031.1, on the reverse strand, counting down.
CGGAACAGTTGTCGTGATTCTCCATTACGCCGTTGACCTTACGTGGTGTTTTGTGGACACGGGATACTCGTGGGGCTGGGTCAGGCCGAACGACGTGGCTGTAGGAGGCAAAGATCAAATCGTCAAATTTGCGGGCGAGAAACCACTTATAGTATCCGGCGACAGCGTGTCTTTTTACTATGACAATGATTTCGGGCAATACGCGTTTGAACTCCCGATGGGAGCAAAACTGCCTCTTGCCGGCAGCATTCACGGCGGGTACAGAGTCGTCATGCCTTACCGTGACGGTGACGGACGCCTGCTTCTTAGAGACGGTTTTGTGCGTGCCGATGCGGATGCACATGAAGGTTACCTTCCCTACACGATGGGTGCTGTTTTGAGACAGGCCTTCAAGGTCAAGGACGGGTATTACAGTTGGGGCGGTCTTAACGAAGGCAGGGATTGTTCGCGGTTCATCATGGACGTCTTCCGCTGCTTCGGGTTTCGGATGCCAAGAGACAGTTACCGACAGGCGCTTTTTTACACGAAGAATCGCGTGGAACTTGAAGGACTTTCCGACTACGCGAAAATCGAGGCGCTGGTGCGCCTCGAACATACGCCCACCATCCTGTATATGCCCGGGCATGTAATGCTTTTTTTGGGGGTGGTAGACAACCGTGTCTATGCCATCCATAGCTTCTGGGAGTACGACGACGATGGCCAGGGCGTTACGTACCAAGTCGGTCGTACAGTCGTTTCTGACCTATCGTTGGGAAAAGGCGGAAAAGGCGCCCTGCTCAAATGGTTGACGGCGGCACTTCCTCTGAATTGAATTCCCGTGGCCGACCTTTCCCTGTGTGTTGCTGCCTAGTCTTTCTTAGCGGGTTCCCGCGCGGCAGCGAGATGCTGAAGCCTATACAGGATAGGCAGCTTCAGATCTGTAAATGTTTTTCGGCTCAGGCAGTTTTCTCCGCCAGCCTGCGCGTCCTTTTTTTCAACCGACTGATTTTTCTGGTCAGAAGTCTCATCTTCTCCTTGTCGGTCCGCTTTCTCAAAGAGTCCCGCTGTTCCCTGATCTCTCGCATCTTGTGTTTCAGCTCGACCACCGTCTCGATGGGTTTCTCGCGGGTTTCCTTCACTGGGAGGCCTTTTGCCTTTTTGATGGCGATGATCAGCTCCGTCTTCTTCATCGCTGAAACGCCGCTGATTCCACCCATGGCCAGGGCCATCTCCTTCAACTCCTTTATCGTCAAATCTTCCAGCGGTTTTTCGTGTTCCATCTCTTCACCCTCCATTCGTGTTTGCTTCCTTCACCCGACCGCTGTCAGCCGGGTGAGTGCTTGAATCAGAGTCGAGTTCTCCTCTTCCGTCCCGACCGTAATCCGTAATTTATCCTCGAGGCGCGGTTGTTTGAAATACCGAACGAGTATACCCTTCGCCTTAAGGGCGAGATAAATCCTCTCCGCATCGCCCATCGGCGGTCTCGTCAGGACAAAATTCGCCTGCGACGGCCAGACACGGAAGCCCAGGTTCTCGAGGGTGGCGGACAGGTTTTTTCTTGATGCTTTGACCCGTTCTGCGGTCTCTTCCTTGTAAGTCTGGTCCTCGATGGCCGCTGCGCCGATGAGGCAGGACAAGGCATCCACATTGTAACTGTCCTTTATCTTCATCAGGTTTTCGATGATCGGCGGTTGGGCTATTCCGAAACCGAGCCTCAACCCGGCAAGGGAATAGCCCTTGGACAGGGTTCGCAAGATGATGATGTTTTTGTTGCTTTCGACCAACTCCAGGGCGTTTTCTTCGGCGAAATCCACGTAGGCCTCATCCACGACGAGCAGCCCGGCGACAGAGGCGGACAGGCGTTCGAGGTCTTCATGGAACACCGGTGTTCCCGAAGGACTGTTCGGCGAGCAGACGATCGTCAAGGCGCCCCGTGCCGCGATAAGCCCCTCTACGGGGAGTCGGTAGTCTTCATCGTAAGGGACTTCGATGTACCTCGCACCCTGAATCTCGGCGAGAGTCCGATAGAGGACGTAAGTCGGCATCGCATAAGCAGCTGCCCGACGCGGTTCACAGCAGGCCCGCAAGAGAATGGAAAGGATTTCATCGCTTCCGTTCCCGACTATGACCCAGTCTTCGGGAACGCCGAAGACTCGGCTGACCGCACGGCGCACCCGTCCGGAAAAAGGGTCGGGGTAGCGGCGGAGGCATTCGGAGTCGATGTTGCGAAGCATTGCCGTCACCGTCGGTGAGGGTGGGTAAGGGTTCTCGTTGGTGTTCAGTTTGACCACCCGCACGCCCGGCATTTGTTCACCCGGGATGTAGCCTAACATCGATTCGATTTTTTTTCGGAAGTAACGCATTAGGCAGCCTCACGATAAAAATCATTGTTATAATAACGATATCAGTATATTACGAAATTTAAGTGCCCGGACCGAGCGATCAAAACGGATCATACATTCTTATTATGTCTTTTAAAGAAGGTCCCTGTCAATGTACTGTTGATCGTACATCTGCCAGAGGGAAAGGAGCAGGGCGGTGATGATCGGCCCGATGACGATACCGGAAACACCGAAGAGGGCGATCCCTCCGAGCGTAGAAAATAGTATGAACAGAGGATGCATCTGAATGTCCCTCCCTACGAGGATGGGCCGTAGGGCATTGTCGACCATACTGATGACGAGTGTTCCCGTCAACAGGATTGTGATGCCTTCCCAGGTGTGTCCCGTCAGGAGCATCACGATCCCTGCCGGCAGCCATACGATGGAGCAGCCGACCCCCGGAATGACAGCGAGAAAGACCATCAAAACCCACCAGATCAAAGCGCCTTCTATGCCCACCAGGGAGAACAGGAGCCCGGCAAGAGAACCCTGGATGAAGGCGACGACGAGGGTTCCCTTGATGGTTGCCCTGGTTGCCGATGTGAATTTTTCATACAGCATTCTTTCACGCCTTTCCCCCAGCGGAAACAGATGAACGGTCTTCCGTAAAAATGTTTCGCCGTCCCGGATGAAGAAGAATAAGGTGTACAGCATGATCAAGAACATGGTGACGAAGACCACTGTGTTTTGGGTGAAGCCTTTCAGACTGGTGAATATGAAATTTGTGATGTCCTTGGCCATGTCGGAAAGTTTTTCCGCCAGAAGACCTTCGTCGATGTTGAGACTCCTTACGTAGGGGTTTTGCCTGACCCGCTCGGGCACATCTTTGAGGAATTCTTTGACGGGACTATGGTCTTCGCTCAAAGAGGTGTATATTGCGATGGATTCATTTACCAATAGTGCCCCGATGAGGAAGATCGGCAATATGATTATCAGAAGTACGGCAAGCAACACGACCGACGCCGAGAGGCTTGGCCGTCGTATTTTTTCTTCCAACCAGTTATAGAAGGGCCGGAAGAGGCTCGCGATCACCGCCGCCCAGAATATGGGATAGAAAAAGGGCTTGAGAAGATAGAGAAACAGTACAGTGATGAGGCCCAGAAGGCTGAAGAATAGGATGTTTTTGGTTTTGCTGTTTTTCATGGGATCGAACAGGATATAGAGAAACGAAAGAATATCGAAGTTGCTACTTTACCCATTGTTCTCTTAAATTACAAGCTTTTGCAAGATTGTCGGATGTAGAATTCTTGATGCTGCCGCTTTCATCAGGGAATTTTCAGCTTTCTGCCGACATAAAGCGGGTCTTTGATCTTCATGCCGTTGGCTTTGAGTAAAGCTGCGGTCGTGATACCGTGACTTTTGGCTATTCTTTCTATCGTGTCGCCCTTTTTTACTCTGTAGTAAAGCGGTTTAGACGGCTCGGCCTCGCGGGCCTTCTTTTTTGAAACCGTTTCTGCGTTTTCACGCCCGGAAACTGCGGGAACTTTGAGCCTTCGGTTTACGTAAAGGGGATCACGGAGCTTCATATTGTTCAACCTGAGAAGGACGGCAACGGTAGTTTTGTTCCTTGTCGCGATCCTTTCCAGCGTGTCGCCTTTTTTTACGGTGTAAAAAGAATATTTGGGGGGTTGCACTGACGGCCTTTTTTTGACGACCTTTTCGGCTTCATCCCCCTTTTTAACGGCCGGCACTTTGATGTTACTGCCCGCATATAACGGGCGGTCGGCCTTCATGCCGTTCAATGTCAGGAGGACAGCAACGGTGGTATCGTGCATCTTCGCGATTTTTTCGAGGTAGTCCCCTTTTTTGACCCTGTAGAGGACCGTGTCCATATTCGGTTCGGCACCCTTTGCGCTGTCCGGAGAAGGGTTTGCCTTTTCCGGTTGTACTGCGGCGGCGACTGTGACCGGAGGGATTTTGCGTCCCGACAGAGTCTCGTCTACTGCGGCGGCGATAGCCTCGGCGACCATAGTCTGGAAGGAGGGACTACGAAGCAGCATCTCTTCTCGAGGATTGGAGATGTAGGCGGTCTCCACCAGGACAGACGGTATTTCCGGCAGCTTGAGAACCCGAAAGGGTGCATGCTGGACCTGTTCGAACTTAAGAGGGTTGACCGCCTTGATCTGCCTCAGGATGTTCGCCGCCAGGTTTCTCGATAGGTTCATCGCCTCTGTCTGAACCATGTGAAGCGTGATCGGGTCCGATTCCTCGTTTCCCTGGTCGTTCTCTGCACCCCCGATGATGTCGGCCAAGTTTTCCTGGCTCGCCAGCAGTTGTGCGGCAACGCTGCTTGCCCCGGTTGTGGACAGGCAGTAGACCGAACTTCCCCTGGCGCTCTTGCTTCTTGCAGCGTCGGCATGGATGCTGAGGAAGAGGTCCGCACCGTACTCCCTGGCAATCTGAATTCTTTTCTTGAAAGAGGGATAGTAGTCGCCACGGCGCGTCAGGAAGGCCCGGTAGCCCTGTTTTTTGTTCAAAATCTTCTGTAGCCTTTGGGCGATCTTGAGAACGACGTCTTTCTCTTTCGTCTTTTTCCGTCCTACTGCCCCGGGGTCGTCTCCGCCATGACCGGCGTCGATCACGATGATCTTGTCTTTCTTGAGTATTTTTTGTTGTTTTCGCTCTTCCCTTTCCTTTTTTTCCATCTCCGGGAGCGCGATATCGACGACGACGCGAAAAGACTTGTCGGCGACGGCCTTCAGTTTAAACACGCGTGTTTCAACATAGTCGGCCAATTGGAGTTGTATCCGAACAGAGTTGTCCGGCAGGGGTATGACGACTATTCTTTTGATACCCGGTTTGTTCAGGATTTCTTCCGGGGGGACCGTATCGCTAATTTCCGCGTCCTTGAAATCGAGGGTGATCGTTTGGTCCGTTCTGCTGACTACGGTGTCGGCTTCTTCGTCCGTGTCGATTACGATGCGGGTGTTTTCCGGTGCGACCCAGTGCCGAATGTTGAGTATCTCGGTAGTCGCGAAGGCGCATCCCGGGCTGAGAAGAAAAAAAAACAGGCCAAGAACGATTTTTTTGAAACTGGACATCTTAGGTATTCTTCCTTTATTCGAGAAACCTTAACAGATTAGGCGGTCTGTTACAACCGGTAGGATAGAAAATTGGTTGACAACAGGCGTTCTTAGTGACATTTTCCCGCATTGTAAAAAGGTATGGAAGCGGCATCAATAGGAGTCGGGAAGGATCAGATGAAGATTCGGGAACTTTTTCGTCAGGAGGTGTTGACTCTTTCCTTCGAGGTCTTTCCTCCCGTGAGGGAAGGGAACTTGGAGAGTCTCTACAGAGCTATCGGAGAGCTCAAAAGCTTGAAGCCGGATTTTTTCTCCGTTACCTACGGAGCAGGTGGGGGCACCAGGGACATGTCCCTCGAAATCGCGTCTAAAGTCAAGAATGAGTACGGTCAGGAAGTCATGGCGCATTTGACCTGCGTACAATCGACGAAGGACGAGCTATCCGGGATTCTTGATGAACTGCGGGATTCGGGCATCGAGAACATCCTTGCCCTCCGGGGAGACCCACCGCTGGGACAGGAAAAATTAGTCAGGGCAGAAGGTGGTTTTGGTTATGCGAACGAACTGGTTGAATTCATCAGGTCGAGAGGTGATTTCTGCATCGCCGTGGCCGGCTATCCCGAAGGTCACATTGAAGCGCCGAGCCTCGAAGAAGACCTTCGCAACCTGAAGAGGAAAGTCGACGCCGGTGCTGACTTTATCATCTCTCAGATGTTCTTCGATAATGACGCCTTCTACCGGTTCCGTGACAGGGTCTGGAAGGCCGGCATCCGGGTTCCGCTCCTGCCCGGTGTTTTCCCGGTCCTGAATTACAAGCAGATGCTACGCTGCATTTCCCTTTCCAATGCAAGCGTTCCAAAAAACCTTGCCGAAAAGATGGATAAGCTCCAGGATAAACCGGAAGAAACGGAGAAGTACGGCATCGAGTACGCTGTCGGCCAGGCTGAAGACCTGATCCGTAACGAGGTCCAAGGGCTCCATGTCTACAGCATGAACCGGAGCGGACCCGTCTTCCGTATCATCGAACATCTTGACCTGCCCGGGCGGGAATGAGCTCATATCATCAATCTCAGTGCCGGCGTATAATGTCTATTCATGAGTCAACGATCCTCTTTCAACCACCCCTTGGGCAACATTTAATTCGAGGAAATTCGGGCTGAAATAGATTGACAAGAAAAAAAGTTTTCTATAATTAATCATTTTCATATTACATTTTTGACATGCTTCTAAAAATACCTGATCCCTGTGAGGGTCAGACAGGTGAGGTTCTGCCGTGGGTATAAAAGCGCAACTCGAAAGTGACATTATTGCAGCCGCTAAGGCGAAGGACAAACTGAGGCTTTCCGCTCTCCGGATGGTCAAGACGGCGATGCACAACAAAGAAATAGACCTGAAGAGGGACCTGACGGAACCGGAAATGTTGCAACTCCTCTCATCCATAGCAAAACAACGCGCTGATTCCATTGAGCAATTCAGGAATGGCGGCAGGATGGACCTGGTTGAGAAGGAGGAGGCGGAGCTTAAGATAATCAAAGGGTTTATGCCTGAGCAAATGTCCGAGAAAGACGTCGAAGAGGAAGTTGGTAAGGCAATCGCGGAGGTAGGCGCCGTCGGGCCGAAGGATATGGGAAAGGTGATGAAAGCCCTGATGCCGAAAGTCGCCGGCAAGGCGGACGGGAAGCTTGTCAGCGAACTGGTGAAAAAAAGGCTCTCTGCGTGAGCATGTCGGCTCTGGTATAATATTCGGAGTTTCGAGGTCAACGACTACCGAGAGTAGTGGTTCTTATAAACATTGGTTGCGGTTATAAGCTCTCGGCCAGGATTGCTTGTTTGCCTGTGTTCAGGGATGTGTTTTGGGTTATTGCGTCTCTGTCGTTTCTACGATGAGGATGTCGTTACGTTCGGGCTGGGAAAGTCATTCTGTTGTACACTAACTGGATGATGGGGAATCACCCGATGGGTTTTGTTCGTTCTGAGACAGAGGAAGTCAAGAGAAGGACGAACATCGTCGATGTCGTATCAGAATATGTTCCTCTCAAAAAATCCGGGGTCAACTATACCGGTCTTTGTCCTTTCCACAAGGAAAAGACACCTTCCTTCTCGGTGAATGAAGACAAGCAGATCTTCTACTGCTTCGGCTGTGGTGAAGGCGGTGACGTATTTGCTTTTATCATGAAGATCAACGACATGAGCTTCCCGGAGGCACTCAGGTACGTTGCGGGAAAGGTCGGGATAAGTCTTTCTCAGGAATACAGGGGCGCAGATAGTAAGGTCGGGAAGAGCCTGCGGGAGGAAATTCTCCGGGTTAATGGAATGGCGGCGGACTACTATGCCGGGAACCTTTTATCCGTTGCGGGGAGAGAGGCCAGGGTTTACCTTAAACGAAGGGGTCTCCGGGAGGATGTGGCCAGGGCATTCCGGTTGGGATATTCCCTCCCCGGATGGCATAATCTCAATGGATATTTCGAAAGCCGGAAAGTGTCCTCGGGATTGCTCGAAAAGGCCGGCCTCGTGGTCAGAAGGGATGACGGTACTTATTACGACCGATTCAGGGGAAGGCTGATGTTTCCGATCGAGGGTGTCAACGGAAACGTGGTCGCCTTTGGCGGGAGGTCACTGGGAGATGAAGTCCCCAAGTACCTTAACTCGCCGGAATCACCCGTTTATGTCAAAGGTAGGAACCTCTTCGGCCTGAACAGGGCGAAGGAAGAAATCCGTCGTCACGACGAGGCTATAATAGTCGAAGGATATTTTGATTTTCTCCGGCTTTGGAACGCCGGCATGAGGAACGTCGTTGCCACCCTTGGGACGGCCCTTACCGTTGATCAACTCAGCCTGTTGCGCCGTTATACGAGGAATATCGTTCTTCTGTTCGATTCCGACGAAGGGGGAAGGCATGCGATTGAGCGAAGTCTGAAGCTTTTTGTTGCGGAGAAGATGCATGCAAAGGTCGTAATCCTTCCGGAAGGTTGCGACCCGGACACATATGTTTTGAAGGAAGGAAAAGACGCGTTGGAAGGTATAATCTTCAAATCACAATCGATGATTGATTATTATATCGACCACATCATCGGGACTAAAAAAGGATTGGAAGACCGGCTGGAGACACTCGGCCGGGCCGTAGGTTTCATCGTTCAGATAGATGATGTAAAATCAAGAGACATAATTATGATGCGGGTCTCAGAAAGACTCAGGATTTCCGAAGAAATTCTAAGAGCCGAGATCCGTAGGGAGATTTCTTCAAAGGGCGGCAAGTCCCGGGAAAGAAAAGAAGTCCCGTACCCTTTAATATCCCGGAAAGCCGACCCGATCGAGTTGAATTTTATCCATCTTCTCATGGAGCACCCTGAGTGGCATAGGGCGGTTCAGAAGGAAAAAGTTCTGGATAATCTGCTGAGCAGCGAACTGAGGGCGCTGGGTCAGTATATTCTTGAAGAATCCCAGAGAGAAGGGAAGATCGACGTCAATGTGGTCGTCGACCGCGTCGACGATGAGGAGATGAAAAAAAAACTGTTCAGACGTTTCATGGAGGTGGTCTATCATGATGCGGGGATCGCCGAGAAAGAGTTTACGGATACGGTTTTGAAGATAAAGAGACGCTGGTTTAAGCACCGAAGAAAGTTGCTGGAGATGGAACTCGTAAAGGCACAGGAAGACAAGAACCGCTGCGACCTCCTGCTTGGTGAGCAGCAGCGGTTGGTCGAGGAAGAAAAAGAATTATCATTCAGTATCAGGGAGCATTAAAAATGCGAAAGAGTATGCATTCAGACGAAATAAAGAAATTGATTTCCCTGGGAGAGGAGAAGGGATTCTTGACTTACGACGACGTTAACGACATTCTGCCTTCCGACGTGACTTCTCCGGAAGAGATAGACGACATCATCATGCTCTTCGGTGAGAAGAACATCGATATCATAGACACGGACAAAGGTGAAAAGATAGTCCTCAAAAAAACGGCCGAGGAGATCGCCGAAGGGAAGGAGGAAGAAGATCTTTCCGCCCTTCTGACCACGGCGGGTAAGACGGGAGACCCTGTCAAGATGTACCTGCGTGAGATGGGTGTAGTATCTTTACTCAATCGCGAGGGAGAAATTGAGATCGCAAAGAAGATCGAGGAAGGTGAAAGAGAGGTCATGGAAGCGGTTTTCAGCGTCGCCACTTCCGTGAAGGATGTCATCGACATCGCCAAAAAGCTTCGTAGCGAGGACCTGCGGATCAAAAATGTCGTCGACAACCTCGAGGATGAAGACGGGTTCGTCGAGGAGGATATGCACAGGGAAAGAGTCCTGGAACTCATCGATAAGATTGCCCGGATCGAGAAGAGGAACGACACGCAGAGGAAAAAGCTTGCCGATAAATTCTCGACGGCAGAAGAAAAAAAGGCGGCAAAGCAGGAGTTGGTCAAGAACACGAAGAAGATCGTCGAGCTTTCCCGGGAGGTCAAGTTCAGCAAGAAGCAGATAAACCGCATGGTGTCAAGACTGAAAGACGCGGCGAATGAAATCAGGAAGGCCGAGGAAAAGGTCCTGTTGTGTAAAGATTGGACGGGTATGACCATCAAAGAGATGGAAAAGACCGTCGCCGAGATGAACCGGAATCCGGGCAAGGCGGGCAAGATCGCGCGAGAATTGAGGGTTTCCATAAAGCGGATGAAGGAGTGTGAGGCGGCGATCAAGGAATGTCGGATGGTTACCCGGAAAGTTACGGCGGGAATCGGGCTTGCGGTTCCCGTTCTGAAAAACGTGGTTGCAAGGATAGAGGAAGGGGAGACGAAGGCCAACGAGGCCAAGAAAAAACTGATAGAAGCCAACCTCAGGCTTGTAGTCAGCATCGCGAAAAAATATACCAACAGGGGCATGCAGTTTCTCGACCTCATCCAGGAAGGCAACATCGGGCTGATGAAGGCAGTGGATAAGTTCGAATACCAGCGCGGCTACAAGTTCTCGACTTATGCAACATGGTGGATACGCCAGGCGATCACCAGGGCGATCGCCGACCAGGCGCGGACGATCCGGATTCCGGTCCATATGATCGAGACCATCAACAAGCTCATCAGGACATCACGTTATTTGGTGCAGGAGCTGGGACGAGAACCAAACCCGGAAGAAATCGCGGAAAAGATGGAATTCCCCCTCGAAAAGGTCAGAAAGGTCTTGAGGATTGCGAAAGAGCCTATTTCTCTCGAGACGCCGATCGGCGAAGAGGAAGACAGTCATCTGGGTGATTTCATCGAAGACAAGAAGATCATGTCTCCCTCCGACGCCGCCATCAGCATGGACCTTGCGAAACAGACCCGAAAAATCCTGGCAACATTGACACCGCGGGAGGAAAAGGTCCTGCGGATGCGGTTCGGGATCGGGGAGCGTTCCGACTATATGGAAGAGGCCATCGACGATTTAGGCGCGACGCTGGAACGAACCAGGCAGATTGAGGCGAATGCGTTGAAAATGTTGAGAAATCCATCAAGGAGGCGGGAACTCAAGATGGTAGTGAAATGATGCTATCAAAAATTCTTGACAAAAAGGATGCATGAGAATTACAAGAGCATCTCAATTGGTGCGGCGTGAGATGCGCGTGATAAACGGTGATGATGCAGTGAATGCGAAGTTCATGAACGGGCCCATAGCTCAATTGGAAGAGCCACCGGCTCATAACCNNGGTCCCTGGTTCGAACCCAGGTGGGCCCACTATCGATAGCAAATTGCTAGGTCCTGATTCGAGATGTCTTTAAAACCATACAATGCACAATCAAGATGCCCGTCCGGGTATAGTCTGAAATGCACCTGTAAAGGTGCATTTTTTTTAGCCTTTAGTCAGATTAAGAACAGGAGGAAGATGATTGAAAGAGGATCTTCAGCATTTGATTTCGCTGCAGCGGATTGACGCCAGCCTGGCAAGCGCCAGTATCCAGAAACAGGAAGTACCAGGAAAAATAGCCCGCCTTGACCAAAATTTCGACTTTCTTAGGGAAAGGGTGGATGAAGAAAAACGGCGACTCGATGAGCTTCTGAAGGAACACAGAGCGAAAGAAGACAGTCTGAAGAGGGGTATCGAGCATCTAAAGAAAACGAAAGAACGCCTCCTGGAAGTGAAGACGAACAAGGAATATCAGGCGATGCTCAAGGAAATCGACGGCATCGTCAAAAAGAATGAAGAAATCGAGGATGAGATCATTTCGAAGCTTGAAGAGATCGACGCCGCCAGGAACAGCCTCAAGGTAAGAGAAGCGGAGTTGGCGGAATTCCGGCTGCGGCATGACAAGGAGAGGAAATACCTTGAGAGTGAGATGAGCAGGATCGACAACGAAACAGCGTTCATGATGAAGGACATAGAAATAGTCAGGGAAAAAATAGACTCTGACATTCTCAAACAGTATGATAGAATAAAGGCAAAGCGGAACGGGAGTGCCGTGGCCCCGGTCTGGAAAGGGGTGTGTGAGGGTTGTCACATGAACCTACCTCCTCAGATGTGCAATGAATTGCAGAAATCGACGGAAATCGTACAGTGCCCTTTTTGTAGCCGGATCATATACTGGGACGACAGAGGGGAAAATGGTTGATACGCCGTTCAGGCTTTACACCGACGGTGCATGCCGGGGTAACCCTGGTTTGGGCGGGATCGGGGTCGTTTTCAAGGACGAACAGGGAAACATAGTCGGTACGATGAAGGGATTTATCGGTTCCTGCACCAACAACGAAGCGGAATACCAGGCCCTCATTGCCGGGTTGAAGGAAGCGGTGAGGCGCGGCTACTCCCGACTTTCCGTTTATATGGATTCGGAGCTGGTAGTGAAACAGATCAACGGCGCTTACAGGGTAAAAAGCAAGAATTTATCCAGATATTTTCAGGAAGTGAAAGATCTTCTCTCCGCCGTCGGGAGTTACAGGGTTTTTCATGTCGGACGGAATGAAAACAGGCTGGCCGACCAGTTGGCCAACGAGGCAATAGACGAACACGAAAGAAGTCTTTAGTCGTCGGTCTTCAGTTGTCAGCTTAGAGACGTGGTTTTTAGCTGAACGTTCTTTGATGTTGGAGTAGACGAGATGATCGC
>DIEZ01000031.1:0-144 GCA_002418885.1 Syntrophaceae bacterium UBA5761 | reverse complement strand
ACCCCAGGGAAAGTGCCACAGAAAAGATACCGCCCACCGGCTGTAAGCTGGGATTCTGGTTTGGAATCGCCGAGTTTCGGTTCGTTTTGAATCCTGAAATCCGCGGTGATGACCGCGGTGGGTAAGGGTGAAAAGGTGAGGTAA
>DIEZ01000087.1:23017-64631 GCA_002418885.1 Syntrophaceae bacterium UBA5761 | reverse complement strand
ACCGGCCTTTCACGCCGGCAGCCGGAGTTCGAATCTCCGTGGGGACGCCAATACTCTCAGTATCTTAAGCCTCTCCTCACGATCCACGTGGCCTGCCCCGCGTTGTGAATCCGCCGATGCTGCGGGAGAGGCACATTCAATAAGGCGATAAGGTGCATGTTAGCCTGCCGATACCAGAATGAGTTACGGCATGGGAAACATGTGCAGGCTTACCAGGCCGCGCACCTTGAACAAACCCATTTTTTGTCTTGACTATGGAGAGGGAATTGATGGTATTATTCGGTGATGGAAGAAGTTCGTAAGCGTATCTCTTGTTGCGTTTAGTTTTTTTAAGGAGGTACCACTTCTTCCGTTTTCGTGCCGATGGTTTCAAGGGGTAGCATTATTTCTTCAAAGATCAGGAAACATCACGACCGGGAATAGTTTCGACGATACGACGAGACAGCGAAGGAGGTAAAGGGGAAATGGCAGGAGATATTAAGGAGCAGATAATCAACTACATGGAAAAGTGCCGTGCGTGCACGATTGCTACTGCCACCACTGACGGTCAGCCGAACATCGCGACTGTTTTCTTCAAGAATGCGGGGGTGGATGTTTACTTCAACACAGGGAAGGACAGTCAGAAGGTGAGAAATATACTGACCAACCCTCGCCTGGCAATAGCGATGCAGGAAGAAGGGGCCGTTCCTAAAGAAGACAGGGATATCAAAGGAATCCAATATCTTGGGAAAGCTGAGATGCTGGCCGAGAAGGACTACGGTGAAGTGCCGAAGGCCGTGATAGCGCGGCATAATGCCTTCAACAGTGTAAAGCCCGGAAACTCGGTGGTCGTCAAGGTGACCCCGGTCAAGATATATATTATCGACTACTCTCGGGGATTCCGCTATCGAGACGTTCTCGAATTTTAATCAACTGTTTTTTTGGGTACTCAGTCATAATCCGGCATGAACCTTAATAGCCCATCCTGAAAAACAGGGTTTTTCAGGATGGGCTGAAAAAAAGGCAGACAATCCATTTCAATTTTTCCTGGATAATCGCTAAGTTACATCGCACCACCTCTTGTTATGCCAACAGGCCCCGACGCCCAAAACGCAAAGCCTCACCTCGGCGGCCGGCACTCGCAGCTCCTCCCGGGCAACCCAGTCGAAGTGCCCAAAAGTATTTGTTGGCCTCTTGGTTAATCAAGCCGAGTCGGATCAATAGACGGTCGAATCGACCGACGGACGAAAGGAGAAAAAATGGATATCATCGAAGCTATCAAGAAACGCAAGAGTATCAGGGGCTACAGGCAGGATGCCGTCCCCCGGGAAGTCATCCGGGATATACTTGAAGCCGCCGTTCGTGCGCCCTCTGCCATGAACACCCAGCCTTGGGAGTTTGCAGTGCTTACGGGAAAACCCCTGCGCATGGTCGGTGAGGAATGCGTAAAAAAGCTTCGGTCCGCCGAGAATCCACACCCGGACCATGAGGTAATCGGATGGACAAACGACAGCGTGTACCGGACTCGTCAGGTGGAATTGGCAAAACACATCTTTCAGGTCATGAACATTCCCAGGGAAGACAAGGCCAAGCGGGCCGCCTGGATGGAGCGGGGACTCCGCTACTTTGACGCCCCCACTGCGATCATCATCATGGTTGACAGGGCGCTTTCGGAGGCAGCGCCGCTGCTGGATTTGGGGGCCGTCATGCAGACGATTTGTCTTGCCTCCTTGCACTACGGCATAGGCACCTGCATCCATGACCAGGGCGTCATGTACCCCGACGTGGTCAGAAGGCACGCCGGAATAAGTGAAACGAAACGCCTCATCGTCGCCATTTCCCTCGGCTACCCGGACGAGGGAGACATTGCCAATACGATCACTACTTCACGAGAACCTGTCGACAACATCACAAGCTGGGTCGGTTTTGAATAGCTCGTGCCATGTCGTAACGGCAACCCAAAAATGACGCCCTTCGTACCCCCCCTCCCCCCGGAAACACCATCCCGGGCTTTATCAAGCCTGCCCTGTGACCAGGCATCAAGTACGGGGCAGGCTTCCGATACGAGGGCATCTGGAATGTATTGAATATACTGGATGCCGGCTTCCGCCGGTATGACAGCGGAGGGGCGGGAATAGTGCAACTTTGATTCTACTGAGCGATTCTACTCATCAACTTTTGCGATCTTCTTTGCCATCTTCATCTTTTCGTTCAACTTTCCGAGTCTCTGGTACATGACCCGCTGGCTCTGCGGCGAGCCGGCGCCGTGCATACTTTCCACGAGAGCGGTTCCACCCGTCATGTTCTCTAACAACCTAAGCACCTTCATCCTTGTCTCCGTGGAGACGCCCTCGACACCCTTCATGTACTTCTCGACGTACTTCCCCACGTCCGGGCTCCTCAGGTCTCTATCGAAGGGAAGGGTCGCCATGATCCCCCCGGCGATATCGTGTGCCAACCGTGAAATATCGTAGATGAAGCGCGTTATGTTGTGCTTGGTACAATTGGCAAGAAGCGGGTCCGGGTAGTAGGCACCGCTCTTCGTTTTCGACCCCATGGCGGAACAAGCGATGGAGCCGGAATAGACCGTCTCCGCCAGGTGCATCATCTCGACCAATTTATCCCTGATGTGAGACGCATTAAGCGTCCCCTGATATTGTGCCGCAAGGGCACTGGCACCGATGACGATATCCGACACCCCTCCTTTGCAACCCCCGTAATTCTGCCTGTGCAAGGTGGCGAATCTCTCGACCAGCATCCCCGTAAAATCCGTCTCGCCGCACAGGAAGACCCTTTCCCAGGGAACGAAGACGTCTTCAAATACAACCAAGGCTTCTCCGCCTACCATGCCGAACTCACAGTTACCGGCATCGATGCCGTCTTCGAACTTTCTTTCTTCGTTGGTCTGGCGGCCGAAGATCAGCGTCACCCCCTCAGCATCGAGGGGAACGGCGGCGGCGATGGCGTAAGCCTCATCGCCTTCGGCCATCGCCTGGGTCGGCATGATCATGATTTCGTGGCTGTTCACTGCTCCCGTCTGATGTGCCTTCGCACCACGGATGACGACACCATTCGGCCGCCTCTCCACTACGCGCGTGAAGAGGTCCGGGTCCTCCTGCTGGCTCGGGCGCTTGGAGCGGTCCCCTTTCGGGTCCGTCATCCCTCCGACCAGCATGAAATTCTCATCCTGGATTTTTTTAAGATACTCTATGAACCGGCTGAAATACTTGGTGCCATGTTTCTCGTCTACTTCGTATGTGGTCATGTAGAGGGCGTTCAGAGCGTCGAAACCCACGCATCTCTGAAAACAGCTTGCCGTCTTATGAGCGACGAGCCTCAGCATCTGGACTTTCCTGATAAGGTCGTCTACCGATTGGTGTATGTGAGTGAAACGGCTGATTTTCTTGCCGGTCAAATGGCTCTTCGCTGTCATGAGGTCTTCGTGTTCGGGCATGAGAGCCAGCTCGTAGGTCTTGGCGGCTGAGTTGATGTGCGGAACGAAGGCGGGAAAAGTTGAACGGTCGTCGACCTTCCGGCCATTGTAATAGATCAGCACCTTTTGGTCCTTCAGACTTCTTACGTAATCGTCCTTAGTCTCGATTCTCACCTTTGCCCTCCTAACAACCTTTTTACAACTTCCACGGGGTCGATCTTGTCGTTCTTGAGCGACAGGGTCAGCCTGTGTCCTCCTGAATCCAGGCTTCTCTCAGGGCACGCCGTATCGCAACCCTGGATCAGCAAAAGGGCCTCGAAGTCCGGGTCTTCGAGGGTGACCCACTCTATAGAATCACCTGCCGCCGACCTGATTCGACGGAAATATTCAACTCGATCAAACCACGGATTGCAGCCGCCGCAATACTTCAGCGCCACCCTCCTCTTCTTTGTCATGCGATGGTATGGCCGCCGTCGATGTAAACCTCGGCACCCGTCATGAACGGCGGACAGGTCGCCAGGTAGAGAGCCGTCGACTTCAGTTCGTCAAGCTGTCCGACCCTGTTCATCGGGATCATCTTCTTGACCATTCCCTTCCCCGCGTCCGACTCGAAGAAATCCCTATTCAAATCGGTCAGAAAGTACCCCGGGCAGAGGGCGTTCACCTGGATGTTGTCACGCATCAGCTCCAAAGCCATCACGCGCGTCAGCTGGATCACGGCCGCCTTGCTTGCGCAGTATCCGGCCATGTTGCGTGCCGAAGTTTTTCCGAGAATCGAAGATACATTGATGATCTTTCCGCTCTTTCGAGCCACCATGAACCGCGCCACGGCCCTCGACACGAAAAAGGTACCACGGAAATTGACGCTCATGACTTCATCCAGGTCCTCATCGGACATCTTAAGCACCGGCTTCTCATTTCCGGGGGTTCCTGCGCTGTTGACCAGGATATCGATCTTGCCAAATTCATCATAAATTTCTCGAATGACCTTGTCCACCGACATAGAATCACACACGTCCATGGATTTGCCTACAGACCTAACGCCGTATCCCCTTTTGATTCTATCCGCCTGGGCCAAGCAGCCCGACAGGCTTCTCGCAGCCAGGGCGACATCGGCGCCTGCTTCCGCCAACGTCCGAGCGATCGTCAAGCCGATTCCCCTGTAGCCGCCGGTAATGACGGCCGTCTTTCCCTTCAGGGAAAATAATTTCTCGAATAATTCATCAGCCATTGATCACCTCCCTGACGGACTCATGGCGATCCGTAACCTAAAATTTTTGCCCTGTGCCCCGACCCCTCTCAGTCTGCCTTCTTTCTCAGGAAGGACGGCACTTCAAAATCGGCATCGTCGACTTCAAGGTCGTCGATCACGCCGACCTTGATGACATTCAGGTTCTCGACACCCGCCGCTTTCCCACCCTTCCTGAGGAATGCCGGGGTCGAGAGGTCTTCCCGTTTATAACTGCTCAGGTGCGAAACGTTCGCGGCCGCCTGTTGCCTGGCCATGCTTTCGTCGAAGCCGGTGGCGATGACGGTGATGCGAATCTCGTCTTCCATGGATTCGTCGACGACCGTTCCGAAGATGATGTTGGCATCCTCATGTGCCTCGGCCTGTATCAGTGAGGATGCTTCATTGATCTCAAAGAGGCTCATATCCGGCCCGCCGGTTATGTTGAGCAGGACCCCGCGCGCCCCTTGGATGGAGTTGTCCTCAAGAAGCGGCGAGGAGATCGCCCTCTGCGCCGCCTCAACGGCCCTGTTTTCTCCTCTTGCCAGGCCCGTCCCCATGAGCGCCAGCCCCATGCCCGACATGATCGTCCGCACGTCGGCGAAGTCGAGGTTGATGTATCCCGGAACGAGGATCAGGTCCGATACACCCTTCACGGCCTGGTACAGGATGTCGTCGGCTTTCTTGAAGGCCTCGAGGAGCGTCATGTTTCTGCCGCCCATACTGAGAAGCCGCTGATTGGGGATGACGATCAGGGTGTCGACAATCCCTCGCAGTTCAGCGATCCCGTCCTCGGCATGCCGTTCCCGCTTCTTGCCTTCGAACTGAAAAGGTTTCGTGACGACGGCCACCGTTAACGCCCCGAGCTCCTTTGCGACCTGCGCGACGATAGGAGCACCTCCCGTGCCGGTTCCGCCACCGAGGCCGGCAGTGATGAACACCATGTCCTGGTCTTCAAGAACGCTGCGGATCAGGTCAACCGACTCTTCGGCGGCGCGCCTTCCCGTCTCCGGGTCGGCGCCCGCGCCAAGTCCTTTCGTGATACCCACGCCAAGCTGGATCTTCGTCGGTGAGAGCGACGTCTTGAGCGACTGGGCGTCGGTGTTCGCGGCAATGAATTCGACACCGGTTAGGTTGCTCGAAATCATGGTGTTGACGGCATTACAACCGCCGCCCCCGATTCCGATCACCTTGATGCGTGCCGACCTGTCCCCCTTCTCCTCACATAATTCAAACATCGACTTTACCTCCTTCTAAAAAATGCTCGAGAACCATTTTCTTCCTCTTTTCATGACACCCCTGAACAAGCCGCCCTCGTTTCTCCCGTTCGTTAATGACTGCTTGGTTCCATACAAAACCAACCCAATACCCGTTGCATAAATAGGACTCTTGATCTCGTCGGGACCGGTCAACCCGATCGGGATGCCCCTTCGAACCGGCATGTTGAAGATATGTTCCGCGAGCTCGGTGATTCCCTCGAGGATCGCCGTGCCGCCGGTCAGCACGATGCCCGCGGCAAGCCGGTCTTCGAAACCCGATTTTACGATTTCACGGCATACCAGGTTGAGGATCTCTTCCATCCGCGGCTCGATGATGCTGCCCAAGACCTGGCGCGAAACCCTCCTCGGTTCGCGCCCGCCTACGCTGGGGACCTCGATCATCTCGTCCTGAGGGATCATGGGCGTGCAGGCACAGCCGTACCGAATCTTGACTTTTTCCGCCTCCGTGACGGGCGTCCTCAACCCGATGGCTATATCATTGGTCAGGTAGCCCCCACCCAGAGGCAGGATCGTCGTGTATTTCACGCTGCCTTCGGAAAAGACGGCAATGTCCGTCGTTCCGCCGCCTATGTCCACGAGGGCCACTCCGAGCTCTTTTTCGTCGGCGCTCAAAACCGCTTCGCTCGCCGCGAGCTGCTCCAGCACCACGCCGTTGATGTCCAGGCCCACTCCGTTGACCGACCGAACCACGTTCTGCACGGGGGAAACGGCGCCCGTCACGATGTGAACGTTGACCTCCAGTCGGACGCCGGACATCCCGATGGGGTCCTTGATCCCGTCTTGGTCGTCCACCACGTAATACTGGGGTAGGATATGGAGGACCTCGCGGTCGGCCGGCATGGGAATGGCTTTCGCGGCCTCGATTACCTTCTGCACGTCTGCGTCTTCAACCTCATTGCCTTTGATGACGACCATTCCTTGGTTGTTGAAGCTCTTGATGTGACTGCCCGAGACACCCGCGTACACCCGTCGGATATCGCAATCGCACAGTTTCTCCGCCTCTTCCACGGCTTTTCGGATGGAGTCCATAGTGTTGTCGATGTTCACGACGACACCCTTTCGCAGACCCTCCGAAGGAGACGAGCCGATGCCGATGACCTCCACACCGCCCGGTGTCACCTCTCCAACCACTACACAGACTTTGGTCGTCCCGATATCAAGGCCTACAATCGTTTTTCCTTTTCTTCCCATCATCCCCCCGATAAAAGCTCAAAGGTTTTTCTTGCTCGCACCTTTGAACTGTCTTTACGTTCTAACCCCTTTACCTCTCGAACCGCCTGTGAGGTCATTCTTCTGCACGGTGACCTTGTCAGGGTCGTTTAGATCGATCGTCAAAAACCCCGGATTCACGTTCCTCCTCGCCAGGTCGGCCAAGACCGGCTTGAGCCTCTTCAGCTTGCCCTCGTAATCGCCGAAACCTACTTTCAGGCAAAGGCCGCTGTCGAGAAAGATGGAGAAACCGATGTTCTCCTCGCCGTGTATCTCGGACACGTTTTTTATCTGCGGAAAGCTGTTCGACGCGGACAGAAGGTTGATCAGCTCGATGGACTTCCTGACCAGCACTGGGTCTTCTTTTCCGTCCTCCGCGCAGCCCGTCAACACGGGTAGGTTGGCTTCTTCCCCCTCGAACTTTTTGAAAATCACCCCCTGACTGTCCATAAAATAGAGGCTATCTTCCCGCTTCACCAGCGCCATGGGTTTTCGTTCCTGTATCTCGATTATCAGACGGTTCGGCAGCTCACGGACCACATAGACTTCCTCCACCCAGGGGTTCGTCTTGATCTTGCGCGCGATTCCGTCCACGTTGAGGGCCAAGATGTTTGTCGCCGGCTTGATGCCCGAAACGAGAAGCAGATCCTGCTCCGTCGTGTTCGCACAACCCTTCACTGTCGTCTTTTCGAGCTTGAGCCAGGGCGACGTCAGGACGAGGTTGTAGGAGAAAATCAGAAGAACCCCCATCACGAGGACCACGAGCCAAAGGAGGGAAACAACAGCCGCTTCACGGAAGATCTTGCTCGACCGCCGCTTCAGCCGATTTTTCCTGACTTCAACCGATTTTTTCCAGCCTGCCCCGGTCTTGAACTTCACGACCGTCCTTCCTCTTCACCGATGATTTTTACTTCCCTTTCCAGGCGAACGCCCGTTTTCTCGAACACCCGGCTCTCGATCAGCTCTACCAAGGCTACGACGTCCTCTGCCGTCGCCGCACCTGTGTTGACGATGAAATTACCGTGCTCGTCCGAAACCATGGCGCCCCCAATCCTCGTGCCCTTCAGGCCGGCCTCATCGATCAACTTTCCTGCCGGTGCTGACGCTGGGTTCTTGAAGACGGAACCGGCGCTACGGTACTGAAGCGGATGCCTGGACTTCCGTATCGCCAGGATTTCCGCGACCCGCGCCCGCACCAGCTCCCGGGACGCCCTGTGGAGTGAAAACTCGGCGCCGGTGACGACGGCGTCCCTCGGAAGGTCGAGGTTACGGTACGTAAAAGTCAGCTCCTCCCGGGCGATGGACTTGATGCCGCTGCCGTTCACCAAGGCGATCGCCACCACCACGTCTTTCATCTCCCGGCCGAAGGCCCCGGCGTTCATCTTCAGACCCCCGCCAACGCTGCCCGGGATCCCAGCACAGAATTCCATCCCGGTCAGCGCCTCATCGACGGCCAGGCCGACGACCTCGGAAAGCGGTATGCCTGCGCCGACTTTGAGGACGGCTTCATCTCCGCCCCAGCGGAGCGCTTTTCCACGCAAGTTGCGGAGGGAGACCAAAACCCCCCGGAAACCGCCATCCCTCACGATCAGGTTGGTACAGTTGCCGACGGGAAGGAACGGAACCCCGGCCGAGCGGAGGAAGGATATGAGCTTCGCCAGCTCCTCGCTCGATTCCGGAAAAACGAGTGCGTCGGCCTTGCCGCCCACGCCCATAGAGGTGTGCCGGTTCATGGGCTCGTCGAACAACACCCGCCCGGAGACCATGTTTCTCAATTCTTCACGAAAAGTCTTTCTCTCCATAACCGGCTTCGCCATTGCCCCCTGCCGTTGCCCGCCTGCCGCTCGCCTATCTCTTCAGATACTCTTCCCCTACCTTCCAAACCGTACCGGCACCTTGGGTGATGATGACGTCACCCGGCCTTGCGATCCCTTCGAGACGGTCGACGATTTCACCGAAGTCGGAAATGTAAAAGGCATCCCTATGGCCGCCGTCTCTGATTCCCTCGACAAGCCCGGAGGCATGCACCCCGTCGATCTCTTTTTCGCTCGCAGCGTAGATGTCCGTCACGATGAGTATGTCCGCATCCTTGAAACATCCGAGGAATTCGTTGAACAGGGCCTTCGTGCGGGTATAGCGATGAGGCTGAAACACAACCAGCAGCCTCCTACCCCACACCTGCTTCGCCGCTGCGAGGGTGGCCAGAATCTCCGTCGGGTGATGGCCGTAGTCGTCCACGACGAGGACGCCGCCTTTTTTGCCCTTGACCTCAAACCTCCGCTGAACACCCGCAAAGGAAGCTACTCCTTCCAGGATGACGGGGAGTTCCAGGTCGAGTTCGCGGGCAACGGCTATCGTGGCCATGGAGTTGTACACGTTATGCAACCCGGGGACGTTCAGCACAACGCGTCCAAGGCGCTCGCCCCTGTAAGTTAGCTGGTATCTCGAGGTTCCCTCTCTGAACAGAATATCTTGAGCCCGGTAGTCGGCAGGTTCTTCTATGCCGTATGTGATGACCCTTCTCTTCACCCGGGGAAGTATCCCCCTCACGTGCTCGTCGTCGAGGCAGAATATTGTAGACCCGTAAAAGGGAACTATGTTTGCGAACTGAAGGAAAGCATCTTTTATGTGTTCGATGTCGCGGTAATAATCCAGGTGTTCACGGTCGATGTTGGTGATGACGGCGATGGACGGCGACAGCTTCAGGAAAGAACCGTCGCTTTCGTCGGCCTCCGCAACTATGACCTCGCCGTTTCCGAGACGGGCGTTGCTCCCGATGCTCGCGAGCTTCCCGCCGATGACCATAGTGGGGTCAAGACCTCCATGGGCAAGGACCGTGGATACCATCGAGGTCGTCGTCGTCTTGCCGTGCATCCCGGAGACGGCGATCGAGAATTTCATCTTGAGAAGCTCTGCGAGCATCTCCGCCCGGGGGATGACGGGGATACCTCGCCGGTGCGCTTCTATGACCTCGGGGTTGTCGGCCTTCACGGCCGTCGACGTGACCACTACATCGGCCCTGCCTATGTGAGTGGCGTCGTGTCCCTTGCTGATGCTGGCACCCATCTTGGCCAGGCGCTGCGTTATGTCCGACTCGCTAAGGTCCGACCCGGTGACCCGATAACCGAGGTTTAGGAGCACTTCGGCTATGCCGCTCATCCCGATGCCGCCGACGCCCACGAAATGCACCTCCCGGACCTTCCGGTACATCAAATCCCTCTCTCTGCTATTCCCCATCTCGCCTCTTCGATCTTAAGAGTGTATACCCTTCAGCATCTCGCTGCAGGCATCTACGATGTCCGTCGCCGCCCTCGGGTTGCCGAGTTTCCTCGATTGTTCCTCCATCCTCCTGATTCTTTCCGGGTCGCTGCTCAATCTCCTGATCGTGTCAGCCAACCTTGCGCCGTCGAGTTTCCTTTCTTCGACCATCTCCGCCGCCCCTGCCTCGACGAGAACCTTTGCGTTGCCCGTTTGGTGGTCGTTGACGGCATAGGGAAAGGGTATGAAAACGGCTGCCTTCCCGCAGGCCGTGATCTCGGCTATCGAAGTGGCGCCAGCCCGACAGATCAGGAGGTCCGCCGACCGGAAGGCGGAGGCCATGTCATGGATGAAAGGGAAAACTTGAGCCTCCACCCCCCCCTCCCGGTAAGCCCTTTCCACGACGCTGGCGTCTTTCGCACCCGTCTGGTGGATGAACCTGAGACGGTCCTGCATGTCCGCGAGTCTCGGGATGGCCTCTATTACGGCCTCGTTGACCCTGTGCGCACCCTGGCTGCCTCCGAAGACCATGACGGTGAAGCGGTCGCTTTTTTCGCGACTTCCGCATCTCTCCACAAAGCCCGCCCGGATGGGGTTCCCCGTGATCAGGGTCTTCTCCGGCGGAAACCACTTCAGCGACGCGGCGAAGTTCGTGAAGACGCGCCTTGCGAACCTCGCGAGGATACGGTTCGTAACCCCCGGGATGGCGTTCTGCTCGGCGATGACCGTCGGGATTCCCATCAGGTACGCCGCCACCACGGCCGGTCCGGAGGCGTAGCCGCCGACCCCGACGACTAGGTCCGGGGAATAGGACCGGATGATGCGGAACGACTGAACGATGCTCCACGGTATCTTAAAGAGCGCCACGACGGCCCTTAAACCCCTTCCCTTCACGCCCTCTATGTCGATCGTCCTGAGTTCGAAGCCGCTGTCCTTCAGGACCCGTGCCTCAAGACCCCTTTCAGTCCCTATGAAAAGAACACGGCTGTTGCCGTTACGTCTCAAAAACTCTTCCGCTATCGCCACACCCGGAAAAAGATGCCCGCCGGTCCCCCCTCCTGCAATCAACACCCTCATGGAACTAAGCCTCAACTTTCAGCGACCGGCTAAAAATTACCCCGAACTTTCGACCTATCCGCCTGTATGCTCAACAAAATCCCCACGGCCGCGAGGCTCATCACGAGCGAAGACCCCCCATAACTCATGAAGGGGAGGGCTAACCCTTTAGTCGGGATCAGGCCGACGACGGCGGAGATGTTGATCGAGGCCTCGAGGGCGATGAGCATCGTCAACCCACCGGCAAGCAATGTCCCGAACAGGTCCGCCGCCCTGAAGGCGATGACAAAACCCTGAAACACGAGGAGAATGAACAGCACGATCACAACGGCAACACCTATGAAGCCTGCCTCTTCGGCGACCACGGAAAGAATAAAATCCGTGTGTGGTTCGGGAAGATAGAAAAGTTTCTGCATCCCGTCGCCGAGGCCGACGCCGAAGGGCCCTCCGGAGCCGAAAGAAATCCAGGACTGGATGATCTGGAATCCGGTATTCTTGGCGTCCTTCCAGGGGTCGAGGAAAGCGAGCCACCGTTGCAGACGGTACGGCTTCATCATGACCATGACCACGGCACCCGCCAGGAGTGGAACCGTCATCATCGAAAGATGCGGTATCCTCGCGCCGGCTAGATAGAGCATCCCCATGAATATGGCTGCGATTATCAACGCCGTCCCGAAATCCGGTTGTAAGAGGACAAGTCCGCCGACGACGGCGACTACGACTAAGGGAATAAGAATGCCCTTCTTGAAGTCCTTGATGTGCGTCGCCACCTTCGCCAGAAAATGCGCCAGGAAAACGATCATCGCAATCTTGACGAATTCCGTCACTTGGAAGGTAGCAAACCCCAGTTGAAGCCAGCGGGTAGCACCACCTCTCTTCACACCGATCGGGGGGATCAGGATGAGGACGAGAAAGATTATAGAGATGATGATTCCGGCGTACGCCGCCTTCCGGAGGTTTTCATACTTCAAGTTTGAGAGAACGAACATCAGCAGCACGCCGACGACGGCGAAGAAGAGCTGCTTCTTCAGGAAGAAGTATTCGTCGCCGTACCGGTCCATAGCCAAGATCGAGCTCGAGCTGTAGATCATCACGATTCCGAAGGTAACGAGGCTCAGCGTCACGACAAGGACCGCCATCTGAGAACTCTTTTCCATGAACGAAAACCTGGGAATCTTCACAACCCCTTGACCACCTCCTGGAAAGTCTTTCCCCTTTCGGCGTAATCGGAAAATTCGTCGAAGCTCGAACAACCCGGAGAGAGAAGAACCACGTCTCCCCGCATGGCATGGCTGTATGCGACCCTCACAGCCTCACCGAGGGTCGACGCGAGGCAAGTCTTCGTGCATCCATCGATTTTTCTACGGATGACATCCCTTGCCTCTCCGAAGATTACCACTTCTTTCACTCGCTCCCTTATGAGATTCGTAAGGCTTTCAAAGTCTCCGCCCTTGTCCCGCCCCCCCAGAAGCAGAATGACGGGTCGATCGAAGCTCTCAAGGGCGCGCATCACTGCCCCCACATTGGTACCCTTGGAATCGTCGTAGAAGGCGACGCCCCCCTTCTCTCCGGCAAATTCAATACGATGAGAGATGCCTTTGAATTCACCGACAGTGCGGATGACTGCTTCTCGGGAAACCCCGCAGAAGCGTGCCGCTATGATGACGGCCATCACGTTTTCGATGTTATGGGCACCGGGAATTCGGACTATGTCTACCGCGTATGACTCCTCCTCTTCCGACTCGACAAGCCGCAACTCCCGGCCGTTGAGGAACATGCCGGGCGTCGCTTTCACCTTCGAGCTGAAGAACCGGACATCGGCGCGGACCCTCTTCGCCAGGCTCGCGGAGTACTTCTCGTCGGCGTTCAGTACGGCGAGGTCGCCGGGTCCCTGATTCATGAATATCCTTTCCTTCGCTGCGCGGTATTCGCCAAAACTACCGTGATAATCGATATGGTCGGTGGTGGTGTTCAGGAGCACTGCAACCCGGGGCCGAAAAAGTTCGGTGTAAAGGAGTTGAAAACTACTGACTTCCACGACGACAAGGTCCTCTTCCTGCGGCCCATTCACGTAGCCGATGAGGGGGTCGCCGATGTTCCCCCCCACGAAAACCCTTTTCCCGGAGCCCGCGAGTACCTGTCCCAGAAGGGTCACCGTCGTCGTTTTTCCGTTTGTCCCCGTGACGGCGATCATCGGATTCTTCAGGAACCGAAAGGCAAGCTCCACCTCGCTCATCACCGGGATGCCGCGCTCTGCCGCCGCCTTCAGGATGGCATTAGTAGGCGGGACACCGGGAGACGGGACTACGAGGTCGACACCGACGAGGGACTCGGGTGCATGGGGTTTCAACTCGAAACGACAGACAAGGTTCCCGAGGGCTTCCCCCAACCGAGCCACAGGACGCTCGTCCGTCAAAACCGTCGAGGCGCCGCGCTCTACGAGAAATCGTGCGGCGGCAACACCCGTCTTCCCCAACCCTATGACCATCACCTTTCTGCCCTTAAGCTCCGTCACCATGACCTTTGAACCGATTATTGAAACCTGACCGTGAGCTATTCTCACCTTATCTTCAACGTGCTTACCGCCAGCAGGGCGAGTATCCCGGAGATAATCCAGAACCTCACTATGACCTTGGGCTCCGCCCATCCCTTCAACTCAAAATGATGGTGGAGAGGGGCCATCCGGAAGATACGTTTCCCGTTCGACATCTTGAACCATCCCACTTGAAAAATCACCGAGACCGTCTCGAGAACAAAAATCCCGCCGACAACGGCGAGAAGGATTTCCTGTTTGGTCGCCACGGCCAGGGTACCCAACGCCCCGCCAAGCGAAAGGGAGCCCACGTCACCCATGAACACCTGGGCGGGATAGGCGTTGTACCAGAGAAAACCGAGGCCCGCCCCCGCCATGGCACCGCAAAACACGGCGAGTTCGCCCGCCCCCGCCACATAAGGAATCTGCAGATAATTGGCTATCTTGATGTTGCCGGCAAAGTAGGCAAAAAACAGATAGGTCAAGAAACAGATGATGGCGGGACCGGTGGCCAGGCCGTCCAGGCCGTCTGTCAGGTTGACGGCATTCGCGGCACCGACGATGATAAACGTCGCAAGGATGATATACCCCCACCCCAGGTCCGGCAAGATCGTCTTGAAGAAGGGGATTGTGATGCTCGAACTGAATCCTGGCTTTACATAAAGGAGGATGCTCACAAAAAGGGCGATTGCGACCTCACCCGCCAGCCTTATCTTCCCGGGAATTCCCTTACTGTTTTTTCTGACTAGCTTACTGTAGTCGTCCATGAACCCGATTGTGCCGTAACCGACGGTCACAACAAGGGCGAACCAAACGTACTCCACCGTCAGGTTCGCCCACAGGAGCGTAGAGGTAACGACTGAAAAGATGATCAGGATACCGCCCATGGTGGGCGTCCCCTGTTTAGCCTGGTGGGAATCAGGCCCATCGTCGCGGATCGGCTGACTGATGTTCAGGGACTGGAGCTTACGTATCAGCCACGGGCCGAGGAGGAAAGCGATCGCCATGGCCGTGATGGTCGCGTAGATCGTCCGGAAGGTGATGTACCGGAAGACATTGAAGGCGGAAAAAACATCATGCAATGGATAGAGAAGATGATAGACCAATGCGTATTACCTCTTCGATACCTCTTCCCCAAAAATCACGCCTTCGCAGTCGGGCGGCGCCTCACAAAGACCGAACGCGTCGACGAGCGCGCTGCCCACTTCGTCAAGCCCCATTTTCCTCGAACCTTTTACCAGGACCCAGTCACACTTTTGCAGGCTGTCCTTAAGGTTGTCTACAATCTCTCCGGGGTCTTCCATGAAAAGGATACGCTCCCTCGGCAATCCCCTTTCCATCGCCCCGGAAGCGACGGCGCGGGAATAGATTCCTTTCAGGATGAGCGCGTCCACCCCTGTCTCAGCGGCAATCCGACCGATTCCTACGTGCAGGCTCTCCGCCTCCTCTCCAAGCTCCAGCATATCGCCGAGAACGGCGATGCCCCGATGCGCCCCTTTCAGGTCCCGCAGTGTTTTCAGGGACTCCTTCACCGACACCGGGTTGGCGTTGTAGCTGTCGTCGAGCAGAAAGGCCTCGTTCTTCAGTCTCCTGACCGTCATCCTGCCACCCAAAGGCTCGAAAGACTCCAGTGCCCGACAGATGGAGTCCATGTTTTCCCCAAGGACCCACGAAGCGGCAGCGGCGGCAAGGGCGTTTCTCACGTTGTGCTCGCCGACGACGGGAAGGCAGACATCTTTCTCGAGTTCGCCGATCCGTAAAGTGAACCGGACGCCTTCACCGCCGCGGCTTGCGACCTGTCCGACCTTCACGTAGGCCTCTTCGCTGAAGCCGAAGGTGATCCGCTCGCCGTCCCACTCCCGCGCAAGATGTCTCACGTTCTCGTCATCACAATTGACGACTGCCATTCCTTTGTTTGCCATCACCCGGAAAAGATCGCCCTTCTCCTCCCGCACGGCTTCGAGGGAACCAAAACCTTGCAGATGGGCGGGTCCGATGTTGGTGATCACGCCTACATCGGGCGCAGCGATCTCCGTCAGGCGTCCGATCTCCCCTTTTCTGTTGGTGCCCATCTCCAGGACGACGGCCTCGTGAGAACGCCTTATTTCGAAGATTGTCAAGGGAAGTCCGACGAGGTTGTTGAAATTTCCAGGACTCTTGAGAACGGCGCGGCCGTCTCCGAGAATCCCCGCGATCATCTCTTTCGTCGTCGTCTTCCCCGAGCTACCCGTAACGGCTACGACCGGTACGGTAAAGAGCCCCCTCCAGAAATGGGCTATGTCCCCGAGCGCTCGCAGTGTGTCCTCGACAAGGATAACCACGGTGTCGCCGACCACGCTGAGCCTGCCTTCCTTTCCCCTCTGTAGGAGAAGCCCGGAAGCACCGGCTTCGACGGCCTCCTTCAAAAAATCGTGGCCGTCAAACTTTTCGCCCGCGAGGGGGATGAACAGATTTCCTCTGGAAAGTTTCCGGGTATCCGTAGCAATTCCATGAAATATCCCTCCCGCCGCACCCTTCAGCAGGTGTCCGTCCGTAGCCGTCAGGACATCCTCAACCGTCAGGACGAGGGAAACCTGTTCGTTCAAGCCCTTCATCGCCTCCTTGCAGCCAAAGCTTCTCTCACGACTTCTCTGTCGTCGAAGGGAATCGTCCGGTCTCCGATTATCTGATAAGTCTCATGACCCTTGCCGGCGATGAGGACTATGTCGCCCGGCCGTGCCAGCCGGACGGCGAATTCGATGGCGTCCCTGCGGTCGGGAATTACCAGGTACCCCCTGTCGAGATTCCTCTCCAGGGAGTCCTTTTCCAGCTTTCTGACGGCATCCGAATTGATCCCCGCTTCGATCTCCCGTATGATCTCCAGGGGGTCTTCCGACCGGGGATTATCGGACGTCAGGATAGTGATCTCGCTCAAAGCAACCGCCACCTTGCCCATGAGGGGTCTCTTCTGTCGGTCCCGGTCACCGCCGCAACCGAAGATCGTGATGAGCCGCCCTTCCTTGAAGGGGGAGAGATTTTCCATGACCTCCCTCAGTGCGGCCTCCTTATGGGCATAATCTACAAACACAAAGGGATCGCCGTCATCCCCCACTTTTTCGAGCCTGCCGGGAATTCCGGTTGCCTTCCTGACTCCGGCCTCAACGGCTTCCATCGGTACATCCAAGACATAAGAGGCGGCTACCGCGGCAAGGATGTTGGATAGGTTGAACCGGCCGATCAGCTCAGAACGGATCATAACCCGGCCCGCCGGCGTTTTCACCGTAGCCCTGATCCCGTCAAGGAAAAACGAGGCCTCTTCGCCTTTCACATCGGCCGCCCGATCCATACCGAAGGTTACTGCCTTTGCACCCACCTCCCCGAGGAGCCTTTTCCCCCAGGGATCATCCACATTCACGACCATCCGCCATTTCCGGTTTCCTTTTCGACCGTCAAGCAGCGTATCGAATAACCTTCTCTTCGCCAGGAAATAGTCCTCCATCGTCTTGTGGTAATCCATATGCTCGGAAGAGAGGTTCGTGAAGACACCGATGTCGAACTCGCAGTCGTCTACCCGCCGCTGAGCGAGGGCGTGGGAAGAGACCTCCATGACCACCTTCTGAACGCCGCTATCCGCCATCTTCCGGAGAATCCTCTGGAGGTCAAGGGATTCCGGCGTTGTGTTGGGGGCGGGCATAGTCTTGCCGTCGAAACGGTAATTGACCGTCCCCAAGACCCCGACATTGGAACCGGCCTCCCGCAATATCGATTCCAGAAGAAAGGTCAGGGTCGTCTTACCGCTCGTCCCGGTAACCCCCGCTATGCAGAGGCTACTCGAGGGATTGCGAAAGAATCTCTGCCCGAGCAAGCCCAAGGCGCGACGGCTGTCGCGGACTCTGACCACGGCCACCCCGACGGGAACCGCCGTTTCTTTCTCCAGTACGACGCCCGTCGCACCATTGCTCAAAGCCTGCCCGACGTAGTCATGGCCGTCGTGTTTGAGGCCGGGAACCGCCACGAAAAGTGAACCTTCCCGGCATCTTCGGGAATCATAGCAGATGTCAACGACGTCGAATCCCAGGTCGCCTACGGCGGCCACGACATCCAGACCGCGTATCAGTTCCGCCATCTTCATCAGTGTCCCGTGCTGAACCGGACAGTGCAGGCCGGATTCTCCAGTAGTGTCGTGCCCGGCGCCGGTTCCTGACTCACTGCCCAACCACTCCCGATGACTTTCAGTTCGATCCCTCTCTGCCGGGATACCTCCAGCGCCTTCTTCAACGTCATACCGGTAAAATCAGGGATCAGCGCCTCTTCGGAAGACATTTCCGCCGATGTTACCGCCGGAACGGCAGCCGCTTCAGCGGCAATGAGTCTAAGGCCGCGATCCTGAAGTTGTTCTTCCTTCTCTTCAATCATCATCTGCCCTTCTCCCGGGCGGGAGTCATAACATCTCAGAATCTGTTCGCTGATGCTCTTGAATACAGGAGCCGCCGCAACGCCGCCCCACTTGTCCCTCTGCGGCTCGTCAAGTGTTACCAGGATGGCCGCCCGTGCATCTTCGGCCGGGAGGAAGCCAAGAAAGGACGTCCTTACCCGCGCCGAGGAATACCGCCCCGTGCTGAAGTCGAATTTCTGCGATGTCCCCGTCTTTCCGGCAACGGTGACGTCCGTCAAGCGCGCCCGCTTACCCGTCCCGTCATCGGCCCCCACGACGTCCGTCAGGATGGAAATCATCCTCTTGGCCGTGGATGCCGAGATCACCCGCCTCACTGTAGCAGGCTTATGCTCGCCGACCGCATTCCCGTTCGGGTCCGTAATCGCACGGACGATATAAGGCTTCATAAGGACCCCGCCGTTGGCAATGGCCGACATGGCGGTAATCAACTGGATGGCCGTGACGGAGACACCCTGGCCGAAGGCGATGGTAGCGGCATCGACGTTAGTCCAGCGCTCGTAAGGCCTCAGAAGACCTGATATTTCACCGGGAAGGTCGATTCCCGTCTTGGCACCGAACCCGAACCCCCTTATATAATGGCAGAATTTTTCCTTCGTCAGCCTCTGGCTGACCTTCACCGAGCCTATGTTGCTCGAATACTTGATGACTTCCCTCAGCGTAAGATGCCCGTATTTTTTCCGTTGCGCCTCGTGGATCGTCCGGTTTGCGATGTGATAGGCGCCGTTTTCACAGTAAAAAGTATCCGTCTCCTTTACTACACCTTCCTCGAGGGCCGCTGCCGCCACGAAGGGTTTGAATATCGAACCGGGGTCGAAGCAATCGGCAATGGCCTTATTCTTCATCACCTCGTTGCGACCCCGGAAAAAGGTGTTGGGGTTGAAGCCGGGCTCACTCACCAGTGCCAAGATCGCCCCCGTTCGGGGGTCCATCACGATCGCCATTCCACCTTTAGCGCCGGTCCTTTTGATCGCCTCCTTCAGATGTGATTCCACAAGATATTGGATTCGACTGTCGATTGTCAACCATATATTGTACCCCTTGTCCGGTTTCTCCGAGACAAGGCTTTCCTTGAGATAGAGGCGTTTGCCTTTCGCGTCACGAGCCCAGACCATCTTGTCGGACTGACACTTGAGGTACTGATCATACTTGAGCTCCACCCCCTCCAGGCCTTCTGCATCCCTTCCCACAAAGCCGATCAACGGTCCTGCGAGTTCTCTGTTCGGGTAGAAACGCTTCGGTTCCTTGACCAGGTAGACTCCCTCGATTTTCGCACCCCGGACTTTCTGGGCGAGATCCGGCAACACCTGTCGGGACAGCCAGCAGAAGTATTTCGAATTCGACAGTTTACTGCGAATGGTTTTCGCGTCCTCTCCCAAGAGCACGGCCAGTTGCTGGGCGCATCTTTCTTGGTCTGCGATTTTGGAGGGGTCCGCGTAGACCGAGTCCATGAGGACGCTCGCAGCGAGCTTTTCTCCGTTCCTGTCAAGAATCAGGCCTCTTTCCGGTACGAGAGGAAGGGCCTTCATGTGCTGTTTCTGCGCCAACCCTTTGAGGGCCTTGCCGGCGACGATCTGCAGTTGAAAGGCCCTCGTGATCAAGAGAAGGAAAAAAACGACGAAGAAAACGAGCAGTGTGATGACCCGGAATCTCAACCACTTTTTTGATTTTCTGGTCATTTCAAGAAGATCACCTGATCTCTTTCGGGGTACGTCATCCCGAGCCTTTCCCTGGCTATCCGTTCAAGGTGCTGGGGCGACTTGAGAGACGCGATTTCAACCTTCAGTTTTCTGTTTTCCTCCAACAGGCTCTCCCTGAGGCTTATCTCTTTTGCTATCTGATACTTGAGTTCCGTGGTTCGGACATGAGACCAGACGAAGAGGAGGCTTGCGGCCAACAGGATGGCGACAACGGCGATCAAGGAAGAATACTTCACCCGCGCACTCTCCCTGTCCCCGAAATAAATCTTCTGTTTTAGCGTTCGCGTCAGTATCGTCAACTCTACATCCTCTCGGCAGCCCTGAGTTTTGCGCTCCTCGCTCTTGGGTTGGCGGTGACCTCGGCCGCGTCCGGCACCATAGGTTTCCGGGTCAACACACGCAGACGTGCCTCGCCGCCACAGGCACAACGGGGGAAATCCGGCGGACAGAGGCAGCCCTTCTCCCAAGAGCGAAAAAAGGTCTTAACCATCCGGTCCTCCAGAGAATGGAAAGAGATGATGACAACCCGCCCCCCTTTGGTCAGGAGCTCCGTCGATGACTGGGTGGCCCTGTGAAGGTTCGTGAGCTCGTCGTTCACGGCAATCCGTAGGGCCTGGAATGTCCGGGTCGCAGGGTTAATCCTCCCATACCTCATCGAGGTCGGCACGGCGGAAGAAACTATGCCGGCAAGCTCCCGGGTCGTAAGTATGGGGGCTTTTCCGCGCCTCGCCACTACAGCCTTTGCGATCCTGCCCGCCATGACGTCTTCTCCGTACTCCCTGATGAGTTTTCTTAGCTCCTGTTCTGAAAGGCGGTTGACAAGGTCGGCCGCCGTGGTACCCAGGGTCCGGTCCATCCGCATGTCCAGGGGTGCATCCGCTGTAAAGCTGAATCCCCTTTCCGTCGTGTCAAGCTGGTGCGAGGAAACTCCTAGGTCAAGCAGTATCCCGTCAACCTTCCCGATTCCCAGGTCCGACAGGATAACTTCCATGTCGGCAAAATTGCCCTTGTGAAGGATTTTCCTCGTCCCGAAATTCTTCAGCCGTTCTTCTGTTTCGGCCAGGGCTTCGTCATCCAAGTCGATCCCGATGAGCCTTCCGTCGGGGGCCGTTGCCTCCAGGATAGCCGCTGCATGTCCGCCGCCGCCGACGGTGCCATCCACATAGACACCGCCGGGCTTGCAGGCAAGGAAACGAAGGACCCCTGCGACCATGACGGGCTGATGATAGGATGAAGAAGCCATGGAAGACCCCGGCTCTATTCAGCGAGCGGCCGATCAGATGCCAAGGTTAGCCATGTACTCGCCAAACTTGTCCATATCGATTTTTGAAGGATCCGTCGCCGCCTCAAAACGCTCTTTGTCCCAGATTTCGATCACCTTGCCCATCCCGGCAAGAACGACGTCTTTCTCGAGTTTGGCGAATTCCCTGAGGGGCGGGGGGATGAGGATCCTTCCTTGACTGTCGAAAGTACAGTCGACGGCACCTGACATGAAAAAACGTTGAAAGGTCCTGACTTCTTTTCGCAGGAGTGACTGATGGATGACTTTTTCTTCGAGAATCCGCCACTCGTCATAGGGGAAAACCATCAGGTAGCCGTCCCAGTTGGTAATCACCAGCCGGTTGTCATACCTCTCTGCGAAGACCTCCCGGAGCTTTGCCGGGAAGATGATCCTACCCTTGGAGTCGATGGTATGATGATAATGTCCCCGGAACACTTCCACCTATTATCCCCCACAATTATCCACTTTGCCCCACCTTTTGTATGAACCATAGAGAAAGGCATATCTTTTGTCAAGAAAAAAATTGCTTTTAATCTTTCCTGGTTATGTATTTTGAGACGGCTTGATTGTGGCTCCTCAGGTCTGAGGAAAATTGGTGGGACCCGTCGTTACGCGACACGAAATAGATGTAATCGACGGGTGCAGGGTAGAGGGCTGCCATCACGGATTCGATTCCCGGGCTGGCGATGGGTCCCGGCGGTAATCCATGGATGACATAAGTATTGTAAGGTGACTTCCGCCTCAGGTGGCTTTTCTTGATCGGACCCTCAAAGTCAGCGAGCCCGTAAACGGCCGTTGGGTCACACTGCAGCTTCATCCCCTTTTGCAACCGATTGTGAAAAACGGCCGATACCAGCGCTCTTTCGCTCTTCAGCTTGGCCTCTTTTTCGATCAGGGATGCCAGCGTCAGTAACTGGTTCGGCGTCAGGCCGAGGGACATCGCCCGCTTTCTCATCTCGGGGGTTACCTTCTCTTCGAAACGGCGTATCATGATCCTGATGATTTCTTTTTCGCCCATTTTCCTCGTGAAGGCATAGGTGTCGGGGAAAAGGTAACCCTCCAGGCTTCCGGCGGTTATCCCGAGAGAGGCGAGGAATTCCGGGTCCTTGGCGAGTTTCAGGAAGACATCTTTCTTCACGAGTTTGTCTTCAGCCAGGCGGTCCGCGATCTTTCGGAGGTCATAACCTTCGGGGATGGATACGGTATATTCGACGACCTCACCCATCATGATCTTGTCCAGGATGTTTGCAGGAGACATGGCCGTGCTGAGTTCGTACTCCCCGGCGTGAACACGCTGCTGGGCGTTCTTCAGCCTGGCCAAGAGGTGGAAAAGGGTTCGGTGCTTTATGAGGCCGGCGTCGCTGAGTATGGAGGCGGCGGCCGTGAAACTTGCTCCTTTTGGAATTTCAACGGTAACCCGGACATCATTATGGTCTATCGGGCTGCGTATGCAGACAAGAAAAGCGGCGACCAGGAACATCGCCGTAGCGACAAAGCTCATCATAATCGGAAATTTCCTTTCATTGAATGCCTTGATCATTTCCATGACGGGTCTTCAACCTCCTCGTTCATCATATTTCGCCTTCTCAGGTGGTTCAGATAATCCCGCAGAATGACGCAAGCGGCGATTTTATCAACCACTGCTTTTCTCTTTCTCCCCCTCATGCGGGTTTCTGTCAGTACCTCTTCCGCTTCCCATGTCGAGAGGCCCTCATCCCATCGCTCTACCGGGACGGTGAGGGTCTTCTCAAGGACACCTATGAACCGGTCCACCTTTTCACACTGGATTCCCCTTGTCCCGTCGAGCCGCACCGGGTAGCCGACGACGACCCGGTCCACACTGTAGGCCTCGACAACCTTTGTTATCTCTCCCATGTCCCACTTCAGGTTCTTGCGGATCAGCGTAGTGAGACCTTGAGCCGTAATCCCCAGTTCGTCGGAGACCGCAACCCCGATCCTCCTTTCGCCGTAGTCAAGGGCCAATATTCTCATAAGATAACGTTTAGAGTAACATGCACTAAACGCCTTTGACAACGATTTTTCACCATAGAGAAGCCGTCACCCGTTTTTTCTTGTGTAAATTTAATGATTTTGCTATCCTAACCGTGACACAGAAAAGACCATGGAAGAGCGAGAAAGGAACCAAAAAGACGGCTTTTCCCGTTTTTGGGACCGAATTTAGGGTTGCGAGCAAGCACACGGGTCAAGGAAACAGAGGATGAAAAATATTCTTCTCGGCACCGCCGGTCACGTGGACCACGGAAAGACAGCCCTCATCAAGGCCCTGACCGGGGTCGACACGGATAGGCTGAAAGAGGAAAAGGAACGGGGGATAACGATTGAACTCGGTTTCACCGCCCTCACGCTCCCGCATGGGCAACGCATCGGGATAGTGGACGTACCGGGCCACGAACGTTTTGTCAAGAACATGGTTGCCGGCGCCGGGGGCATCGACATGGTCCTTCTCGTCATAGCAGCCGACGAAGGCGTTATGCCCCAGACGAGGGAGCATCTGGATATATGCACCCTCCTGGGCGTGAAAGAGGGCCTCGTTGCCCTGACCAAGGTCGACCTGGTGGACGACGAGTGGCTATCCCTGGTCCGGGAGGATGTCCGTGAATTCCTGAGGGGCACTTTTCTTCACGATGCCCCCATCGTTCCGGTCTCCACCGTGGCGAACAAGGGAATCGCTGAACTTGTCTCCGCTATAGAGGAACGGGCGTTCCGGGTCGAAGAATCCGCCGACACGGGCATTTTCAGGCTGCCAATCGATAGGGTTTTCACGATGAAGGGCTTCGGAACGGTGGTAACGGGGACGGTCATGTCCGGTAAGGTGAAAACCGGAGAGGCAGTAGAGGTCTATCCTGGGAGAAAAAAGGCGCGGGTACGGGGCCTACAGGTCCACAACGCGACCGTGGAGGAAGCGGCATCCGGGCAACGCACGGCAGTGAACATCCAGGGAATCGACAGAGACGCAATCGAGAGGGGAAACGTCCTTGGCCACCCTTACACACTTGAGCCATCCGCACGGCTCGACGTCTTTTTCGAATACCTCCCCTCGGCGCCGAGGCATCTGAAAAGCAGGACCCTTGTGAGGTTTCACGCGGGGACGAACGAGACGATCGCCCGCATTATACTCCTCGACCGGGACGACATCGGGCCGGGAGATAAGTGCTTCGCCCAGGTTGTGCCCGAATCACCAGTAATTGCCATGGCGAGAGACCGGTTCGTCGTGAGGAGTTATTCCCCCGTGAGGACCGTAGGCGGGGGAGAGGTCCTCGACCCCTTGCCCCGGAAGCACAAACGAAACCAACCCGACGTCCTGAAGGAGATGGGTGCTCTACTCGACGGCAGCGAATACGAGAGAACGGCACACATCATTCGGCGGGTCGGCCTGCAAGGCATAACAATCCCATCCCTCTCTGTCAGAACGGGGATCAGCCCGTCAGGGATTGAAAAAATTCTACAGGAGATGTATTCAAGACAGGAAGCAGTTCTCTGGGATAGGGAGACGCAACGGGTTGTTTCATTCCCCTTGTACTCGAAGCTTCAGGAAAAGGTCATCGCGAAAACCGGAAGTTATCACGAACGGTTCCCCCTAAGGACGGGTGTCTCAAAGGAAGAGCTACGGATGACCGTCGGCGGTTTTATCGACCCCAAGCTGTTCAACAAGGC
The DNA here is from genome assembly GCA_002418885.1 of Syntrophaceae bacterium UBA5761. Taxonomy (GTDB): domain Bacteria; phylum Desulfobacterota; class Syntrophia; order Syntrophales; family UBA4778; genus UBA2207. Next base: position 39,566 of record DIEZ01000087.1, on the reverse strand, counting down.
CCTCCTGGACCTGGAGAAAGCGGGAAAGCTAACTGTCGAGAAAGAGAGCGTCCGGCTTCCCACCCATCGGGTCAACCTCCAAGGGGGCCTTGCAGAGGCCCGGAATGAGATCAGCGAAATCTGCCTTCAGGCCGGATTGGCCCCACCGACGGGAAAGGAGATACTGGAAAGAATGGCCGGCCGGTTCCCCGACGCAGACAAGGTCCTGGAAGTCATGCTGAATGATGGAATACTGGTTAAGGTAGGGGATGACCTCTACTTTCACCGCGACACTGTCGGGAAACTCAGGGAGGATTACAGGCATCTCCTGCTCAAGGAAGGCAAATCGACACCCTCGTCCTTCAAAGACCTGACGGGTCTGTCGCGAAAGTTCATCATCCCGCTGATGGAGTACTTCGACACAACGAAACTCACCATCAGGGTCGGAGGTCATCGGGTTCTGAGGGATCGGCAAGGCAAGTGAGGCGAATATGCCGACGGCAATGGAAAAGGGGGCGGTCAAATTTTTCAACACCAAGGAACTGGCGAACCTTCCCGCAGATATCGTTTGCGAGGTACCGCTCAGCCTGTATCTCAACGGAGAGAAAATCTCTACGATCGCCTGCACGGGCCTGCACCTGCGCGAATTGGCCGTGGGCTTCCTCCGTTCCGAAGGTCTCCTCGTCACACGGGACGAGATCAAGGATGTCCTGGTTGTTGAAGGGCCTGAACCCGCTGTTTACGTATACGCCTCCGAGCAAAGTCAACCGCGAGGGGAAGTGAATTCCATCGCCCCAGGCGGTGTCAGGGGAAGGGACGGGAACAGAGCCGGCCTAAAGCCTTTCGAAGGTGTTTCCTTGAAATTCAGTCCCCAAAACATCCTCGACCTCATGGAAGAACTCCAACAGGCCTCGGTTATCCACGAAGCTACGCGGGGCACGCACTGCTCGGGTTTGGCCGCTTCGTCGGGTATGATTCTCACGAGAGAGGACATAGGCCGGCACAACACCGTTGACATGATAGGCGGGCATATGCTCCTGGAAGGTATGGAGGGCTCAGACAGGACCATTGTCACAACGGGCCGCGTTTCCTCCGAGATCGTCACCAAGGTGGGGACGATGGGTGTCCCGGTCATCGTCTCGCATTCGGCGCCCACAACGAGGGCGATCGTCCTTTGCAAAGAACTCGCCATGACCCTCATCGGCTGCGTGAGGGGCGGAACGTTCAGGGTTTATACGGGGTTCGAATAAGGAGGTTTCAGGGAGCCCAGAATGAAAAAAATATACGTCAAAGACATCAAGGCCGGGGACAAGGTCACCGACACCTTCCTAGCCGTCGAAAAGAACCTGGCCTTTTCCCAGAAAGGCTCTCCTTATCTCAACGTACGCCTGAGGGACAGGACAGGCGACATCGAAGGGCGGGTCTGGGAAAGGGCGACAGACATGAACAAGTTGTTTAAGAAGGGCGACGTCGTTCAGGTCAATTCCAGGGCGGCGAGCTACAAGAACGCCTTACAGCTTTCCATTCTTGACATCCGCAAGACGGACGAGAAGGAAGTTGACCTACGGGATTATGCCCCTGTCTCACGTTTCGCCGTCCAGGACATGCTCGGTGACCTTCTCCGCTACATCGAAGGGGTTAAGAATCCCCACCTCAGGGGGCTCCTCGACGCTTTTTTTCAGGACGAGCAGGTGGTCGAGGGGTTTAAGCTTGCCCCTGCTGCAAAGGGGTTCCATCATGTCTATCTCGGCGGTCTTCTCGAACACACGGTCTCCGTGTTGAAACTGCTCGACCTGGTGTCGACCCATTACGACAACCTCGATCGCGACCTCCTCATCGCCGGGGGTATCCTGCATGACGTCGGTAAGATCGCCGAGCTATCGTCTGGTCCGACCTTTGAATACACCGACACAGGTCGTCTGATCGGCCATATCGTCCTCGGCGTGGAGATGTTGAACGCCAAGGTCGCAACCCTCGATGACTTCCCCGAACAGCTCGCCATGGAACTGCGACACATTGTCCTGAGTCACCACGGCACCCTGGAGTACGGGTCGCCGAAGAGGCCTAAAACCCTTGAGGCCCTTGTCATCCATTACATCGACGACCTCGACGCCAAGGTCAACGCCTTTCAGGGCTTCATCGACAATACCGACGAGGACTCCGACTGGACGCCTTTCCACCGTCTCTTCGAGCGTTTTATATACAAGGGCAAACAACAGAATGAAGAGTAAAATTGCTCTATATGTTACCGGGACGGGCGTTCCCCGAAGATGCCCCGTCCGACTCTGACGATGGTAGCGCCTTCCTCCACGGCTACCCGATAATCGCCCGTCATCCCCATGGAAAGCTCTTCCATCAGGACATTCCCGATTTTCTCTGCAACAACCCTATCCCTGAGCTCCCGTAGGGCGGCGAAGTAAGGCCTCGCCTGTTCCGGGGCATCGAACCAGGGCGGCATGGTCATCAAACCGCATACGGAAAGGTTTTCCAGTTTCGCTATCTCCCTGATGAGGGCGAGGGCCTCGTCCTTTTTTACACCGCCTTTTGTCGTCTCCCCGCTCAGATTCACCTCGACCAGTATCTTCGCGGCCGAACCGGCCATCCCGGCCCGCCTGTCTATTTCCTGGGCCAGGCTTGAGCGGTCGACCGAATGAATCATGTCGAAGATTCTTACGGCGTACTTCGCCTTGTTGGACTGGAGGTAGCCGATGAGATGCCACTCGACTCCCCGCCTGCCGAGCTTCTCGACCTTCCTCTTACCCTCCTGGACGTAATTTTCGCCGATGATGTCCACGCCCGCTTCGATGGCCTCCAGGATGCGGTCGTCCTCCACGGTCTTGGTCACGGCCATCAGTCTGACCTCGGAGGGATTCCGTCCGGTCTTCACGGCCGCATCCTCGATGACGTCACGAACCCGGCGGATGTTTTCTGCGACCGAGGACATATCTAACAGACCTTCGCCGCTCCCACCGTCTTCAGCGCCTCCATGACTTCACAGAGCGGGAGGCCGACGACGTTGGTATACGACCCCCTAATCTCCTTGATGAGAGAGGCTCCCTTCCCCTGGGCGGCATAACCACCGGCCTTATCGTAGGGCTCGTCCGTACCGGCATACCACTCAATCTCGCCGGGCGTCAGTTTCTTGAAGACGACGACGGATTCAACGGCCTCAGTGGCGACCGTCGCACTCCTATCCTTCAACAACGTGAACCCTGTAACGACCCGATGCTCCCGGCCGCTCAATTTGCCGAGCATTGCCTTGGCCTCCTGCTTCGTTCCCGGCTTTCCCAAGACTTCCCCGTTTATAAGGACGATCGTGTCGGCTCCCAGGACCCATGCTTCGGGATACACGCCCGCGACGACCTGGGCCTTTTCTCTTGACAGCCGCAAGACATGTTCATGGGGCGTTTCTTCGTCCCGGAAGGACTCGTCAATGTCGGCGGGGATCACTTCAAAGTCCAGCCCCGCCATCTCGAGGAGTTCTTTTCTACGCGGCGAGGCTGACGCAAGAATAAACCTCGTCTTCATTCGGTCTTTTTCTTGCCCTTCGGTGCCGCGGGTTTCTTCTTTTCTTTCTCCGTCTTCACCGCCGGAGACTCTTTGTCTTTAACGGGTAGAACGGTTTCAGACGCGCCGCAGGGCATCTGTTTCCCCCACCAGCCTTCCTGTGCCGAGCGCCTCGCCGTCTCCACGTCACATTTCTTATAACCGCCCATGCTGTAAAACATGTGCCCCCAATTCTTGTACATCGAGCTGTGGTCCCAAAACTCCGATTCCTTGGCCAACTGACCGCATCCGACCAGGCCCAGTCCGAACGACAACAAAACCAGCCAACGGTATAACTGTTTCATCGCCAACCCTCCTCGATTTAATGCCGTCTGCGACGGCTGCATGAACAAAAAAGGGCGACTTTCCCTGCCGGAGCCGCCCGGAAGACTTTGAACAGTCTCGCTTCAGGATTTATTCGGGCTCACCCGCTGCGGGTGAGGATTCCCCTTTATCCGTCACCGTGCCTTCCGGTGATGCTTTCTCTTCCCGGGCACTTTCCGCCGCCGGTGCCTTCTTTCCACCGTAATCTGTCACATACCAACCCGTCCCCTTGAGATGAAAAGTGGTAACGGATATGAGTCTCTTGACAGGACCCTGGCAGAACCTGCATGTCTTCACCGGCGCCTCGGTTATTCCCTGGAAGACTTCGAACTCCTTACCGCATTTATCACACCTGTATTCGTATATCGGCATCCCACATACCTCCTAAAAATGATCAACATACTTCCTTAAGATTCGTTGAAATAAAGGGCGTCGATTTTGTACTTGCTACTGAAACAATCCATGACCAGCGTCATGTCGGTATCGGCGGCGGGCTTCAGAACTTCCCTGGTGATCGAGTCGACCCTTCGCTCTTCCAGCATCTTTGCCTTCGTCGAGACGTCGAAATCACTATCTCCCCGGCTGAAACGGATGATATGGACGAGCTCGTGGGTGGCGATATAAAGCATCAGGGGCGCCAACTTGATGAAAGACCCCGCCCGTTTAACCGCGTCCAGTATCCTGTCGTCCTGAAGACATATCCGGTAGAAATGGAAGTTCGAAGGGTCCTTCTCCTCCGCGGCCTTCTGGTAATAATACTTGCAAAGATGCGCAAAGGCGCTGTCTGTCAATTCGTGCCTCTGGAGGGTCGCCAGCGTTCCCACTTCATAGCGGTTGGCCCTTACCTCGTCCGTACTCAACCTGAAGAAGCGGCCGACTAACTCTTCTGCGGAGCCGAACAACTTGTTCACGCCGGATATCTGGGACATCGAGAAAGGCATTACCAACCTCATCTCAACGAGCTCAAGCCCTTCAGTCCGAAAAAAATTTAACCATCATTCCAAGTTTGTCAATGCCAAGCATCATAAAAGCCATGAGTTTTTTGGCCTTTGATCAGTACACTAGCGTTATCGCGGCACCGGCGGAAAACCTCTCCGAATACTGCCCCTCTACATTCAGGCGGAATCCTTTAGCAATCGGCACGTCGATTCCCATGAATCCCCCCACGTTCGTCTTGTTCTGAAGGGTCGTATCCCCACTGCCAAGACGAACCCCGGACATGGCCGGAGCGGGAGAAACCTGGGCCTCGGCATAGCAGACATAAGGACCGGCATACAGCTTCGCATCCCGCCACAGCGTGGCTTGAAACCCGATGCCGAAATTGACATCCCACAGGTCCGTCAGGCGGAGTTCCATAGTGTAAGGAGCCCCACCCGTCATCCCGGAAACGTTGTCGTCGGCGTCGCGGAAGAAATATGTTCCCTGCACGAAGGCCCCGACGCCAAAGGTTTCATTGAAAGGGTAAAACCCTTTTGCCCCTAAGGTGCCGAAAAACTTCCAGTTATCTTCGAAGTCGCTCTTTGAACTTGTCGTCGAAGGGCGGGCTGAGCTTAACGCATCCTCTATCTCAATGGATGACACTCCAACCCGGCCGTACACCTCCCACGCCTTCCCGGCTCCGTAGGCGACTTCCGAATAGACCTGGTTCTGTCTGATAACATGGTCCGCACCGTTATCGAACTTATCTTCATGGTACCAGTACCCGACGGCGGTCCTAAGCCCGCCAGAGTCTTTTGCAAGGGGTTGGGGTGGGCCGAAGGGTCCGCCGGCAAAAGCCGGTACGCAGAGGACCATCATCATGAATACCGATAAGATTATTGTCCCAGGATTTATTTTCGCCATGAACCTGCTCAATTCTATTGGAAAATCCGCTGGCTCGGTTTTGCCCCGCCCGGTGCAGGCGTTTCTCTCTTTTCCTTTTTCTTCACCATATTCTGTCGATACTGGGCATAGGCGTTTCTGAGCGCCACGTATGGGTCTATCGCCGCCTCCTTCAACGCCTCGTAGTCACCGATCCTCAAAGAAGCGCTGTTTACGCCCTCGTATGCCCTCACCGACGGCCCGACATACCAGGGATCGGCGTAGGTAAAGGGGGACTGGAAGTATTCGCCGGCTATGTCGACCGTATCGCGCAGACTTGACGGGCCGAACACCGGCCAAACGATGTAGAAGCCATGCCCCAATCCGTATATCCCAAGGGTTTGACCGATGTCGGCATCCTGCTTCTGAAGACCCAGTTCCTTGTTCGCGGCAGGGTCAAGTAGTCCCCCCACACCCCATACGGTGTTCACCACAAAACGGCCGAGTTCGGTCGCTGCACTGCCAAAATCGGCCTGAAACAGGCAACTGACGAAGCGTTTCGGGAACCCGAGGTTGGAGAAGAAATTCTTCACGCTGGACCGGCCGCTTTCGGGAACGACCTTGCTGTAACCCTGCGCCACCGGTTTCACGACCCAAAAATACAGCCTGTCATTGAACTGGAACATCGCCCGGTTGAAAGACTCCAAAGGGTCAGAGATAGAGACTTCGCCCTCTTCCTCCTCTTCTCCTTCTTCTTCCTCCTCATCGACAGCCTCCTCATCGGGGCTTTCCCGGTCGGCCGCGCTCGTGCGGGCATCCCCAGTACCTACTTTATTTTCTTGAACGCTCGATGAAGCAGCAACCGAACGAGACTTACCGGGCAACATGGTCTGGTTCATTGTCTGGGCAGTGTCGGCACCGTGAGAAGAACCTGCCCACAGAAAGGCAACGACAAGAATCAGAAAATAAAACCGTTTCACCATCCACCACCTCAGGGATACGGCCCGAGGGTACCCGGGACTCGCCTTATTCTATATCCTTCCACATTGCCGTAAGCCGCGCCTCGGCCGGCAGCGGCCATCTTGTCCTTCACGAACAAAGATACTGCACTTTCCGCGCTCATCGCAACAAAAATCGCGTCGATTCCTCGGTGCCCTTCCTCAGACCCCGCTACTGTACCTTCTTACGCAGTGTCTCGATCAACTGGCTCGGAGTATTCTTCGCCAGGATGTCCTTGAATTGGGCACGATAATTCTGCACCAGGCTTACATTCTCTATCACGACATCGTAAACCTTCCACTCTCCGTCCTTTAGTCTGAGCCGGTAGAAAACGGGGATTTCCTTCGACGAGCCTATGACCTTGGTCTGCACCTCCGCCCTATCCGCCGAAATCATCCTCTCTCCGGTAATCTTGACCTTCTCGTCCTTGTACTCGAGTATCTTGTCGCCGTAAGCCTTTTCCAATATCTTCCGGAAAAGCTGCACGAACTCCTGCTGCTGGGAGGGGTTCAGCCTCTTCCAGTTTCGCCCGAGGGAAAACCGGGAAAGTTCTACCTCGTCGAACATTCTCTTGTATATGACCTCGAGCCGTTCTTTCTTCGCGGCGGCGCTGAGAGACTTGTTCTTGAGGATGGCGATCACCTTGTTGGCGGTGTCGTTGATGGCATCAGACGGCGCGCCGGCATAGGCCGTAAAAGGAAACACAAAGACAAACAGGACAATAAGCCCGACAAAACACCTTTTCATGGTTCATTCTCTTTTTTGGATTCCTCGGATGTCGCCGGCGGCTTGACGCCCCCGAACACATACTTGCCGATGAGGTCAAGAATATCAACGGGAGGCTGTGTCTCTGTGATCGTTTCTCCGGGTTTCAGCTCTTCCGCGGCTCCTCCCGGGTCGATGTGGACGTACCTGTCGCCGATCAGACCCTCCGTCTTGATGGAGACGACGGCGTCGCCGTAAATCTTAACGCCATTGTTTATTCTCAACTCCACCACGGCTAACCCGTTATCTTGATCCATAGTGAAACGTTCCACCCTCCCTACCTCGATGCCGTACATTTCGACGTAATTTCCCGGTCTCAGGCCGGCAACCGTCGTGAATTTGGCGTAAAGAGGGTATGTATCTTCGACGAAAAAAGAAACATGGCCAAGCTTGACGGTCATGTACGCTATGGCAAGCAGTCCTACCACCATAAAGATGCCCACCGTCGTTTCCATGGCATATTTTTTCATCAAACCACCCCTGTCGCACGGCAGCGAAGCCGGCATATTTCTCTTTGCTCTTTCTTCGCAGACTCTATGATGTCGTCTATCCCTTCGATGGGTCTGCCCTCGGCTATTCCGGCGAAGACGATGAACTCTAAACACATCTCCGCAGCGACTTTCTCCAATTTCCCGGATAAGATGTCCCGGATACCCCGTTCCTGAAAATCATCGGCGAAGCCCTTCAGTATGGCCTCGGCCTCCTTCACATCCGAATAGGGAAGCACCGTGACGAATTCATCCAAACCGAGACGAGCGGAAAAGCCGCCGACGGCGCTGAAATAACTGTCGATAAAGGAGCTCATGCTGTCTATGGCCTTATGCACCGCATCATGACCAAGGCCGGATGCGAGCACGTCAATGTCCTTCATAGCGAAGACCAGTACGGCGTAAGTCTCCTGGAACGTCCCGCTTTTCAGCTCGGTGTGATATCGGACCTTGAACTGCCGCTTCGCATAAAGCCCCGAAAGCTTCCCCTGAAGCTCTTCCAGACTACGGCGTATCTCCTCCTTTAAGGAGTGGTCGAAACTTTCAAATTCCTCCGGAGGGCCTTGAAACACGATCTTGCGGTCGTAGAGGGCGAGTATACGGTTGGAGATGAAGTACACCTCGGGAATCGCATGACTTACCAGTACCGCCGTGAAGTCGAATTTTTTCCGGTTCTCGGCAACCATGCTCAGGATTGCGTTTTCCCTGACGGGGTCCTGACCGGTTGTGGGCTCATCGAAAAGCACGATACGGGGATCCGTGACCAAGGCCCGCGCGAGGGCGGCACGCTTCTGCATCCCCCCCGACAGCTCCGAAGGGTACTTGAAGGCCGCGTCGCCGAGCTCCATCTGCTCGATCCTCGTCATCACCCTGCGGTCGATCTCCGCTTTACCCAGGTTAGTCGTCTCCCGCAGCGGCAGGGCGACGTTGTCATAGACCGTCATGGAATCGAAAAGGGCGTTGTCCTGGAACATATAACTGATCTGCGCAAGACTGGCTTCCCGCTCATTCTTTTTCATTTCGTCGAGCGGTTTCCCCCGGAAGAGAACAGAGCCATCCTCCGGTTTGAGCAGCCCGATGATGTGCTTGAGGAACACACTCTTACCGGACCCGCTGAGGCCGATGATGGTCGTGATTTCGCCCTCGTAAATCTTCGCGTTCACCCGGTCGAGGACGGTCAACTGTCCGAAACGCTTCGTCACATTCTTGAATTCGATCAACGGAGTAGCCATCAGTCCGGGCCATCGCCTAAATCAAAAGAGAAGTAACTACATAATCCGCCACCAGGATCAACACGCAGGAAGTAACGACAGCGGAGGTTGTTGAAAGCCCGACCGACTTGGCCCCGCGGCTGTCCGTGCGCATGTGGACGAAATATCCCTGGAAGCAGCAAACGGTCGCCACGATAACGGCAAACACTACTGCTTTGATGAAACCGTCGGTGACATCCTTCATGTCGACGCTGGCTTGAACACGATAAAAATACGTACCGGCATTCGCTCCCATAAGAACGACCCCTGAGATGAAACCTCCGACGATCCCGACCAGGTCGAACAGCGCCGTCAGCAAGGGGAAGCTGACGATGGAAGCGGCTATCCTCGGACTGATCAGGTACCGGAGCGGATCTATGCGCATCGTGTCCAGGGCGTCGATCTGCTCGGAGATGCGCTGGATTCCGATTTCCGCCGTGATGGCGGAGCCCGCCCGGGCCGTGATCATGATCGCCGTGAGGACCGGGCCCAGCTCCCGGATCAACGAAAGCGCGACCAGGGTGCCGACCGCACCTACTGTCCCAAACTGTGCCAAGGCATGGTACGATTGCAGGCCTAAGACCATACCGGTAAACAACGCGACCAGTATGATGATCGTCGTGGACCGCGCCCCGATGTAATATATCTGCTCGACGACCTTCGTCCACTGCTTGGGCCGAAAGATCATCAAGACCGCAAGGGCGAGGAAGATCGCCGCCGCGCCGAGGGTGTTGACCCAGTTTATGGTTTTCCTGCCTATAGCTGCGAAAGGCCGGGTCGGCAAACTACCTCGATCTATAATCTTATCATCTGAATAGCCGTCTTTTTCTGTCACGCTCATCTTTGAATCCCGTTCTCAACGCAGGAATCAAACCGTAGTGTACGACCCATACCACACCTTCAACGCAAAATCAAAATCTCTCTCTGCTTCGCATGGGTATGGCATGAGAGTTCAGAAGGCGTCCTTGTTGACCTATAAGGGCCCCCGTTTGGCGGCATGTGCTTCGAGGGCATAACCGATGACCATATCGATGAGTCGAGCTTGATCGATCCCCGATGCCGCGGCCTGGTGAAAGAGAACGGTGGATGGGGTCATACCGGGAAGGGTGTTCGGCTCGAGCACCGTCACCCGCCCGTCTTTGCGGAGAAACATGTCGATCCGGGCATAGCCCTTGAGCCCGAGGGTCCTGTACGCCCGAACCGCCACCTCTTGAATGTTTTTCAGAACATCTTCACCAACCCGGGCCGGCGTCTTGTTCTCTCCCTGCCCATAGAGAAATTTGTCTTCCAGAGAAAGGATGTCCTGCGTGGGGATGGTCTCCGAAGGCGTCAGCGCGAACGGGTCGTCGTTGCCGAGAACGCCGCAGGTCACTTCCATCCCCTCGATGAATTCCTCCACGAGCGCTGTGTTGTCCCGCTGAAAGGCGCCGTTGAGCGCCTCCGGGACCCCTTCCTCCGACACGACCTTCTTCACGGCGGTACTGCATCCCTCGCGAGTCGGCTTGATTACGCAGGGGAACCCGATCTCCTTTGCCAGACGGTCGAGGAGCGCTTCTTTGTCGCCCGAATCCCAGGCCCGCCGGTCCACGGAGACCGTCCTGGGAACGTCGATCCCGCTCGCAGCGAAGAGGCGTCTGCAAACGTATTTATCCATGCCCAACGCGGAACCGAGGACGCCCGATCCCGTGTAGCGGATCCCCAGGAGCTCCAAGAGACCCTGGAGGCAACCGTCTTCACCGTATTTCCCGTGGAGGCCGATGTAAACAAGGTCGACCCGGGACTTCAGTCCTTCATAGGCAATCGGGGTCGCTTCTTCTTCCAGGTCCGTCTCCACATCCCGGGTGCTGTTGCGCATCACGAACTTCACCGGTATTTCCCAGAGCCCCCCCCGGCTGTCCATGAAGATGGGAACGGGGTCATACTTTTTCCGGTCCATCTTGGCGAAGATATTCCTTCCGCTTTCGAGGGATACTTCCTTTTCCGAAGACATCCCCCCCATGATTACCCCCACTCGGAGTTTCTTGTCTCCTCTATCCTCCATGGAACTTTGCTCCTTTTATCTTCAAAGAGATTGACCGGGTCGCATCCTTTCACAAGGGCCCCTTCTTATCCCGGTGAACCCGGAGGGCGATTTCGATCAATCTGGTGATGATCATCGAGGGAAGCATCCCCACCTCTGCGGCCTGCTCGAAAAAGAACGAAGAAGGGGCCATACCCGAAGACGAATTGGGGTCCGTCACAAGAACGCGCCCGTCCCTCAAGAAAAAACCGTCGATCCGTCCGTAACACCGGAAACGGAGGGCTTTGTATGCCCGCAAGACCTCGGCCTTTATTCTCTGTGAATCCTCGCGGGAGATGTTCTTAGGCGGGGTGAACTTGCGGCAACGCCCGGGCATGTACTTGTCGTCATAGGTGTAGAATTCACTCTGGGGGTGGATCTCCGTCAACCCGAGCGCTACCGGCTCTCCGTCGTCCCCATCCAAGACGATAGAAGAAAATTCTATGCCCTCTAAGAATTCTTCTATAAGGATAGAATTGTCCCAACGGAAGGCCTCCGTGACGCCGCACTCCAAGTCCTCCAGGCTTCGGTTGATCTTGACACCTACGCTCGACCCCTCGCGTAAGGGTTTCGTCACAAGGGGGAACCCAAAGGCATCGACAACCTCCTTTTTCACGTCTTCCCGCCTCGCACCCCAATCTCTTTCATGGATGACGACGCTCCGGGGAACGGCAAGCCCCTCGGCTTCGAGGACCTTTTGCTGCAGGTGTTTGTCCATGCCGAGGGCTGAGGCCAGGACACCCGGCCCGGTGTAAGGAATGCAGAGCAACTCCATCAGCCCCTGGATGCAGCCGTCGTCCCCGTATTTGCCATGCAGAGAAATGAAGGCGAAATCTATTTTTTCTTTAAGCTCCTCGTAAGCAACACGCCGGGCCTCCTCCGCGAGTCGCTCGCTGACGTCCGTAGTCGTATTCTGGGATATCAGCTGCCATGGCAATTCCCAGAGCAGGCCACCCGAATCCATAAAAATCGGCACGGGCTCGTACAGCTCCCGGTCCATGTTGTCGTAAACATTCCTTCCGCTGTTGAGCGACACCTCCTTTTCCGAAGACATGCCGCCGAAGATGATACCAACACGCAGCTTTTCCATCTGCCTTTTGCCTTACCTCCGCCCTACAGGTCCCAGATAAAAATCACGCCGCTCGTGGGGAAGATCCAGTCTCTGTCCCCGACCCTTATGTTTACCGACTTACCTTCCGTTTTCACAACCTCGGGGTCGGAGCGCCTTCCCGAGAAAAAGCTGACATCCCTTACGTTCCCGATCCGCGTGCCGGCATAATTGAAGGAAATCTCTAAACCCCGCGTCGGATAGACGAGAAAGACCGAGAAGACATTGCTGCTCTTCAGCTTTTTTGTCGTGATCTCGACCTTGACCCTCACGGGACTGCCGAGTTTGCGGTTCAGGAAATCGCCGCCGCACCAGACTTCGAAGCCCCTGTCGGTCCTCTCCGTGCGGATGATGGGTATGCCTTCGCCGTCAACGCTCACCCGTTCGACTTTGAAGTCGCTCTCCTTGAACGTCGCGCTCTGCTCGTTCAGGAGCCAACGGTACTCGCAACGCGGGTCGGCAAAGAGGGCCGCAAGGTGACGGTTGTTCATCGCGCAACCGATCAGAAAAACGTCGTTTCTCAGTGTCTTGGTGTACTCGACGTTGGTCACGACTTTCAAGTAATCCTCTACACTGCCGTCGGCTGTCTTTTCTTCGTCGGAAAACTCCTTCACGTGGACATCGTACTTGAAATGCGTCCGCAGCTCGAGCTGCCTATCCTCTTTCCCGAAGAGGGTCTCAATCATCTCGTAGTAGATGGCGTCTCCCAGTTCCTCGCTCCTCGTCTTTGCCTGAAAACAACGGCGGATCATACCGTCGATGCGGGCGATGGATTTTTCTTCATCGGGGATGAATATCCTCCTCAGGCGCGGCTCGACGGAATCTGCCTTTCCCTGATTCACGAAGACGCGGGGCGCCCTCTTTCCCAGGGCACAGATGACCTCATAGCTGATGGACTTCGCCTTGGCGGCTATCTCGTTCGCCGAGATGTATCCTTCTCCCTGTCGTCCCAGGAGAACGACCTCGTCCCCGACCTCACATTCAGGGATATGGCTGACGTCGAGGGTGCACATATCCATCGAAACGCGCCCGACCACCGGCGCCCGCTTTCCCCGAACCAGGGCCTCGCCCTGATTGGAGAGGATGACGCCGTAGCCGTCACCGTAACCCACGGGAATCGTGGCGATCCTGGTAGGACCTCCGGTCACGTATGTCCTGCCGTACCCGATACCGTACCCCCCGGGAAAATCCTTGAGAAGGACGACGCTCGTCTTGAAGCTCATGACCGGGACGAGATGCGCCTTCGACACAGTGCTCTCCCCGGGGTAGATGCCGTAAGTCATGATCCCTGGCCGCACCATGTCGAGGTTGAACCGGGGGAAATTGAGGACACCACCACTATTGGACATATGGCGGATCGGTATCCGGATGCCTTTCTCTTCCAGGCTCTTGAGCAATCGGCTGAAATGCTCCCACTGTATCTGATTGTAGGCGTCGTCCTCGACCTCGCTCGACGACAGGTGGGTGAAGATGCCTTCGACACTGATGTGGGGGAATCCCAGCACCTCTTGGATCACTGGCAGGGCTTCACTGTAGATGGTCCCTCCCCGTCCCATCCCGGTGTCCACCTCGATGTGTACAGGCAGTCTCTTGCCCGCCTTCTCGAGGCCCCGCTCCAGTTCGCGGGCGAAATGGACATCGGAGACCGAGGGCGTCAGGTTGTACTTTATGATCTCCTTGACCTCGGAATACGTAGCCGGGCTCAAGATGACGATGGGGGAGTTGATGTCCCCCACCCGGAGCTGGACGCCCTCGTCGGCGTTCGCAACGCCGAGGAAACTCGCACCGTTCTTCATGGCCTCATTAGATATCTCGATGGCCCCGTGCCCGTAGGCATCAGCCTTTACAACCTGAAGTATCCGGACGTTCGGCCCGACCAGGCGCCTGACCTCCGCCCAGTTGTGCCGGTAATTGTCGAGGTCGACCTCAACCCAACTCCTGTATCTCTGCTCTCCCTGACCGGCCATCATCCGTTGTCACTTTTTCGTCATCGTGAAAACACCGTCCCAGACACCCTCCGGCGGATTGGCCTTGAGGTCCGCACATCTCTGGATGTAGAGCTCCGAAGGGCCGTCGCCGGGTCGAACCTCCAGCACTTTTCTGAACCCTTCGATCGCCTCATCCCAGAGTCCAGCCCTGTACTTCTCCAGGGCAGACTCGAAACTGCCGACCAGGGGCTCCCATCTTTCCGCGTCCGCACCGTCCCCGAGAAGCTCGTAGATCTTGACCGGCAGGTTCTTACCCTTCACCCGGACCGAATCGAGCTCCCGGCAGACGAGCTTTTCTTTGACTTCATGGTAAGTAAATTCGCTGATCACGATGCTGGTGCCGTATTCCTTGTTTATCCCCTCGAGGCGCGACCCCAGGTTCACATTGTCCCCCATGACCGTATAATCGAACCGCATCTGCGACCCCATGTTGCCTACGACCATGTCACCGCTGTTGATGCCGACGCCGATGCGCAGCGCAGGCTTACCCTCTTCCGTCCATTTTTTGTGCAGCACCCCCAGGGCCTCCAGCATCTCGAGGGCGGTCCTGCAGGCCCTCTCCGCGTGGTCCGGCTGCTCGATCGGCGCCCCGTAAACGGCCATGATGGCGTCTCCCATGTATTTATCGAGCAACCCGTCATACTTGAAGACGATATTGGTCATGGCGGTGAGATACTCGTTGAGCAGTTGCACGAGTTCTTCCGGCGGCAGGAGTTCCGATATCGTTGTGAACCCCCGGATGTCCGAGAAAAGCACGGTCAGGTTTTTTTTGTCGCCGCCGAGCTTCAATTTCGTGGGGTCTTTCAGCAACTCGTTGATGACGGAAGGCGTGAGGTAGTACTGGAAGGCGCCCCGGATTTTTTTCTTCTCCCTCTCCTCCGTCACGTACTTGTAGACCGTGATGGCAAGATAAACAGTCAGGACCGTACCCACAGGGTACACGAGGTTCAGCCAAAAATTCAGGCGGGAAAATATGTAACCGTTCAAGGTGATATAAGTCGCAAGCAGTAAAAGGGTGAGAAAGACACCCGCCACGGCCCTTAGTCTCGGAACGCCAACCCCAATGACTAGACCTAACGCAAGTATAGCCGCTATATCGAACAAGCTCGCCCAGCCGGGCCGCTGGATGAAGTCCTGGTGGAGGATGTTGTCGATGATGTTGGCGTGAACCTCGACCCCAGGAAAGGCAACGCTGAAGGGCGTTACCCGCAGGTCGTAAATCCCCACGGCCGTTGCACCTACAAGCACGATCTTGTCTTTGAACAGTCCCGGTTCAAGGCGGCCTTTCAGGATGTCCGCGATAGAATAATGGGGAAAGGTTTTCGCCCGCCCGAGATAATTGACCAAGATGCGCCCGGATTCGTCGGTGGAAATAGGTATGTCTCCAACTTGAACACCCGCCACCCCGAATTCGGCCAAGTAAAGAGCCATCATAGGATAATCGAGATACTGGTTGACCAGGGCAAGGTCAAGGGAAGGGTAGAAATCGTCCTTGAATTTGATCGCCATAGGCGCCCAGCGAATAGACCCGTCCGAATCGGGCAGGACGTTGAAGTAACCCGCACTGTCGGCCGCTTCGGAGATCACGCGCACGTTGGGCTCCGCGGCGTAAGCATGGATAAGCACGGCTTCGTCGGGGTTACCCTGGACCTGTACCATCTGATATTTGAAAGGTGCCACAAGCTCCCATCCGGTCTCGATTTCCCCTTCCGTCAGATGAGCCGCTTCTTTCTTGGCCATGTGAAAGAAGTAACCGAGGGTTACGTTTTCCGCCTTGCTGATCGACTGCGCGAGGGCCGAGTCCGTGTCAGCGCGTGCAGCTTTCTCCCGCAGTATTCGGGTGATCTCGGGGTTTCCTATTCCCGCCTTATCAACCTCACGGGCCAATTCCCGGACATCCGCGAGGCTCGAAAACCGGTCAGGTTCGGCGAAAACGATGTCGAACCCCACGGCCTTCGCCCCGTAAGACTTGAGAACGTCCACGAGGTCGGCGATCGTCGTGCGCGGCCACGGCCANNCGACCCAATTCCTTGACGCTCTTCTCGTCCACTACGGCGATCACCGTCTCGCCGCCCGGAGCTCGCTCGCCCCGGGACAGGATCCTGAGGTCGAGGGTCTTCAGTTCCATGAACCGAAAGAAAGGAGGGTCTAGGACGTACAGAGCGACGGATGCGAGGATTAGGACGACGCTGATCTTTAGGGGTGAAAGGGAGACGACCTTCTTTAACCGATCCTTCATGCAC
>DIEZ01000087.1:0-22962 GCA_002418885.1 Syntrophaceae bacterium UBA5761 | reverse complement strand
AGACATTCCAAATGGGAACAATTACCTTACAAAATAGTGCGTTGTGGTCTCTTCAACCCCGCGTCCTCGACTTTCTCGTCCGCGTCCTCTTCTTCCGGCATTTGACCCGGGAACAGGTGATCACGGAGTTTCAGAAAGAGACATGCTCTCTGCAGGAGCAGATCGATGACCTTGCCGCCATGGAAGAGACACTTAAAAAAANNTCAAGCGGTCTGAACTCATCGGCCGATTCAATCATCCCCATCTTTTAAGGTACGCTCTCCTTTCAATCTTGCTTACACGGAAGATAGGGTTTCCTGAAGCAGGATCGTTCTTGACAATTTGAAGGCCTTAATATACACGGTTTGCGCAAGAAAACTGACGATCAAGAGGAGTGTTAAATATGGTGTTGAGCAGTTCGGCGGAAAAGCTGAGGAAAATGATCGATAAGGCTATAGAAGACCATGAGATCACGGTGACGGAATACGAGAAAATCCTACACTTAGCCAGTGAAGACAACAAGATAGACGCCCAAGAAAAGGCGCTATTGCAGAACCTGCAGGATCTCATCGAAAGCGGTACCGTGAAGCGGGTGCCGGACGGGAAATAAAGCAATCTGGGGATAATTTCTTGACAAAGATTCAAGCCTAATATAGGTTTTTCTTCACCGGACGATCATGGTGCCGATGTAGCTCAGCCGGTAGAGNNTTCGAATCTCCTCATCGGCTCCAGAATTCAAAAAAGGGCGCAGTGATGAGGCGCCTTTTTCTTTTCTTGATACGGCTGATTATGTTATCCGCGGCAGGTTCGACGTTCGGCCCGGTTGAGCTCAGACGTGAAGTTCGACTACGTCCCTGTCTTTCAGCACGTGATTCTTCTCGACCTTCTGGCCATCAAACCTCGCCGAACCCCAGATACGGGCGTATTTAAGTTTCGTCGCGAAGTCCTTATGGACGCGTTCCGCCAACTCGATCACGGTGCTCCCGGAACGGATGGTGAACGGCAGGGAGTAGTCAGGCTCCTTTCCGGGCGGCTTGGAGTAGACTCGGATGATCCCTGAAACATCGAAGATCGCCCTTTTGAGATCTTCCAGGTTTTCTTTCCTGTGGACGGAGACGGCGATGACCGGTAGCGTCGCCCCCCATTTCCGCTTCAGCGCTTCGCTGTTTTCATCGGCACCGGGGAGGTCTTTTTTGTTGGCGACGATAAGGGCCCTCTTGTAAAGTCCGGGCCGGCCTTCTACATCGCGGCCGGTTACGTGGATGTTCCAACGCCCAACTTGCTCCACGATAAGCGCCGCCTGAGCATCCGGCTCATCCCCCAAATCCAATACAAGAACCAGTGCATCCGTCGTCCTGAGTATCCCCGACACCCAGCCGTCCGTCGAATCATTGCCGATGGGCGGCAGGTCCACGAGCTGGATATGGATATCTTCGAAAGGCATCATCCCGGGCAAGGGAAGGACCGTCGAAAGGGGGTAGTCGGCGATGACGGGCTGGGCGTTTGTCAGGCAGGCGAGGAGAGATGATTTCCCCGTATTCGGGAAACCCACTAGGGCCAGTTGGGCGGCGCCTTCCCTCTGAATGTTGTAAAGGCTGTCGCGACCTCCTTTCTTCGACTTTTTCAGCGCCAGGGCCTCTTTGTTCAACTGGGAGACCCTGCGCCTCAGGTCGGCCCGTAGTTTGTCCGTTCCCTTGTGCTTCGGAACACTTGCGATGAGGTCGTCGAGGGCCGCGAGCTTCTCCGCCAGTGTGGCGGCCTGCTTGAATTTCTTTTCGGCCTCGAAATATTCTGGTGGAAGATTTGCGGGCATTTTTCAACTACCGTTCTAAGTTGCCGATATCATGCTTATTTTCTCTACGGGCAAGGAATCTCGACCCTCGGGGAACCTGCCTTCATGACTTCGCAAACATCATCTTCAACGAAACAATAAACAGAATAACTCCGAAGATACGCCCCAACGTTACATCCGACAGGCTCACGGCGATCTTCGCGCCCAACCATCCCCCCGTAAAAAGCCCTGCACAGATTAATCCGGCCGCTTTCAGGTCAACGTACCCCTGATGATAATAGGCCAACGCCGCCAGTAACCCGACCGGCGGCACGAGAAGCGCGAGCGTCGTGCCCTGGGCGAGATGTTGCGACATGCCAAAAAGGAACACCAGGGCGGGAACGATGATGATCCCACCGCCGATGCCTATGAGACCGCTCATTATGCCGGCAAAAAGCCCCAGAAGGACAAGAAGAAACGCATTTCCCATCGTCGACACCCCCTCCGCAACGAATCACACACTCAGGTAATGCCTATGTATACCGGATGTCCGGCGATCCTTCAAGGATTACAGAAACAGAATTGAGGTCAACCTCAGACGACGGCCGGACGGTCAGGGTAAACCGGGCGCGTCGAGTCCCGCCTCTTTCAGGTCTGCCACGATCACGACGATGCATTTATCGGGATAGAGATAACGTTTCGCAACGTCCTGAATCTTTTCACGGGTAACCGCCATGATCAGAGAGGGATATTTAGAGGGGTAGTCAGGGCCGAGGCCGAAATACTCCACCTGTGCGAGAAAACCGGCGAGCTTGGCCTGGGTATCCATACGCATGGGGAAGCTTCCGGTAAGGTATTTCTTAGCACCGTCGAGCTCCTTGACCTCTACAGGGGAGGCCTGCATCAGTTTCATCTGGTCCAGGGCGATCCGGATGGCCTCACTGGCCGAGCTGTTCTTGGTCTGGATCGAGACCTGGAATGACCCCGGGTAGAGACGGGCGTCGAAATAGCTGCCGACGGAATAGGCAAGACCCCGCTTGACGCGGATTTCGTTGAAGAGTCTGGAGGAAAAACCACCGCTCCCTAAGATGTAATTCATCAGCACGACGGCATAATAATCCGGGTTGTCCCTGCTCAGCCCCGCATGGCCGATCACGATGTTCGCCTGGGTGACAGAGCGGTTTATCTTTACCGCCTTCGGCCCTTCCGCGAAGGCGCTCTTGAAAGGAACGGCGGCGACATCTCCGGCCTTCCAGGCGTCGAGAAGCGGCAAAAGCCTTGCGCGCACTTCCGCGACGGTCACGTCACCTACGACAACGAGGATGGCGTTGTTCGGGCAATAGTTTTCCCGGTAAAAGCGCTCGACATCCCCCCTCGCGACGGCGGGAAGGGATTCCTTGGTTCCTTCTACTGGATGACCGTAACCGCTAAGGTAGAGTTCTTTCTGAAAAGTCTTCTCCGCAACCGCGTCCGGCTGGTCTTCTTCAGACTGAATCGCAGCCAAAGTTTTTTTTACTTCTCTCCGGACCTCATCGGCCGGAAAGGCAGGACGGGTCAGGACATCCATGAAGAGGCCGAAGCCCCTGTCCAGGTCCTTCTTGAGCACACGGAGGCTCAGGACCGCATAGTCTGGCCCCGCCTCGGCGCCGAGAGAAGCTCCGAGGAAATCGAGCTCGCGGTTGATGGTCTCCGCCGTCCTCTTCTCCGTACCAAGGAGCATCCCCCTGGCAGTCAAACGGGCAAGACCTTCCTTGCCGGGCGGATCCTTGCGGGACCCGGAATCGACAAGAAGCTGAAGGGTCGCGAAGGGAAGCGAATGCTCCTGAGCCACGATAACCTTAAGCTTGTTCGATAGGACTAACCTTTCCACGGGCGGGACGGCACAGGCCGGTGCCGTCGCCATGATGGAGGCTGCCGCTACTATCAGGAACAGTTGCAGTAAAAAGCGAGCAGTCATTTTCCCTAACCTGACTTTCACCCTAGAAACCGATTGAACCCTGTGCCCGGCACTCCGAGCTTCTATACCGTATCATTCGATCCCGCCCCGTCGCCCCCTTCGACGCCGGCCTTTCCTCGGTGGGCGGCAGGGGGATGAGGATGCCGACTGTCGAGTTCCGGTGTGTGAAGTATTTTCCGGCGACCCTGCGGACGTCCACTGCCGTTACTTTCCTGATCGCGGGCAGATAATCGTCCAGCCTTCTCCAGCCCCCCGCCACCTCAAACTGCGCCAGCATCATCGCCTGGCTGAAAAGGGAGTCCTGGCCGTACACAAAAACGGCTTCAATCTGATTCTTTGCCTTTTGAAGCTCCTCGCCCCCCACCTGTTCCCGCTGCAAACGCTCCAGCTCCCCGTCGAGCGCCTTTTCCACCTCGGCAACGTCCTTGCCCGGCATCGGCACGGCGGAGAGATAAAACAGTCCGGGATCGTAGGAGAGGAGAGAATGGTCAGCGTCGACCTCAAGGGCGAGTTGCCTCTCCCGGACGAGGTTCTGATAAAGTCGCGAGCTCTTTCCCCCCGAAAGTAGGGCTTCGATCACCTCTAAGACATAGCTGTCCGGGTCGGAGAGGTTCGGCACGTGGTAACCCTTGACCACGAAGGGGAGCTTTGCCTCTTTCTCGACGCAAACCATCCTCTTCCCCGACTGCGGAGGCTCGCTACTCCTTTCCTGCGGCGGCCTCACACTCTTCGGATAGGAGCCGAAGGCGTTCCTGACCAGCCTGAGCATCTCCTCCTTTTTGAAATCTCCGACCACTACGAGGAAGGCATTAGTCGGGCTGTAGTAAGTCCGGTAATGGGTTTTCAGGTCGTCGAGGGTCAGGCGCTGCAAATCCTCCATCCAGCCGATGACGGGCCAGTGGTAAGGACTGACGGCAAAGGCGGCGGCATCCACCTGCTCGAAAAGATAAGCCTGGGGGTTATCTTCCGTCCTGAGCCTGCGCTCCTCCATCACCACCATCCTCTCGGTCCGAAAATCCTCCTCCCTGAGGACCAGGCGGCGCATTCGGTCCGCCTCCAGGCCGATCGCCACCCCGACACGGTCGGCGCTCAAGTTCTCATAATAGGCCGTGAAGTCGCGGGACGTGAAGGCATTGTTGTTTCCGCCGTTTTCTTCGATAAGGCGGACAAACCTCTCTCCGCTTACCTTCTTGGTCCCTTTGAACATCATATGCTCGAGCACATGAGAGAGGCCCGTCTTGCCCCAGTTTTCATTCCTCGAACCTACCCTGTACCAGACTTGGAACGTGACGAGCGGCGCCTTGTGGTTCTCGAGGAGGATCACCTTGAGGCCGTTCGGAAGGACGGACTCGGAGACCCGGCCGGTCGGTCCGGCAACGGCAGGCGGGACAAGGCACAAAAACAGGATGAATGTTCCCAGTAAAAAGCTATGCCCGCCCTTCCGGGCTCGACCCGAAATCCACTTGACGAAAACGCCGGATTCCCGCCTTCGCGAGAACGACTTATCCCTGCCCAGTCTTCTCACCTAAACTCCGGTAAAAGTCTACCCATAGACGAAAACTCCCAACCCCCTTGAACCTTTTTTAAAATGTGATCGACACGAAGAAGGTCTGCCCTTCCCTCTTGATCAGGAACAACACAGGTTTACCCTTTTCGACACCGGCCACGACCTTCTCATAGTCTTTCAGGCTTCCGATCTTTATACGGTTTATTTCCTTGATCACGTCGCCCACCTGGATGCCCGCCAAGTCCGCGGGGCTGCCCTGCTCGACATCGACGACCACCACACCCTTACGGTCCTTGAGGCCGAGCTGTCGTTGCCATTGGGCAGTTATGTTCTCTACGGCGATACCGATGTCCTTCCTGACGCCTCCTTCCCGTTGAGCCGCTATCTTCTCCTCGGTCATCTCGGCTACGGTCACCTTGACCTCCGTCTCCTTGCCGGAGCGGACGATCCTCACGGGCACTGTTTTACCCACGGCCGTCTCGGCCACGTACCGGGAAAGGTCGGAGAAGCTTTTGACCTCCTTGCCGTTAAAGGAAATGATGACGTCTCCCGTGGCTATCCCCGCCGCTGCTGCCGGCCCGTCAGGGACGACGTCCGCCACGAGCGCTCCCTTTTCGCTCTTCAGGCCTAAGGACTGAGCGATCTCCGGCGTGATTGTCTGGATGGTCACGCCGATCCATCCCCTGATGACTCTACCCTTTTCTTTGAGCTGAGGTATCGCCGTCTTGGCCATGTTGATGGGGATTGCAAATCCGATACCCTGACCGCCGGCTACTATCGCCGTGCAGATGCCGACTGCCTCACCTTTCAAGCTCACTAACGGCCCACCGCTGTTGCCCGGGTTTATCGGGGCGTCCGTCTGGAGGAAATTGTCGTATGGCCCCGCACCGATGACCCGGCCGGTTGCGCTGATGATCCCCTGGGTAACCGTGTTCCCCAGCCCGAAGGGATTCCCTACGGCAATCACCCACTCACCAACCTGAACTGTCTCCGAATCACCGAGCGGCAGGGTCGGAAGGTCTCGGAAGGGCGAAGATATCTTGATCAAGGCGATGTCCATCTTTGAGTCCCTCCCGATGACCTTTGCCTTGAACTCACGCCCGTCCGCAAGCTTGACTTTTATCTCATTTGCGCCCGCCACCACATGGTTGTTGGTTATGATCAGGCCTTCCTTATCGACGATAAACCCTGAACCCAGGCTTTGCTGTTTCAATTCTCTGTCCGGTATCTCACCGAAGAAACGGCCGAAGAAATCACCAAAGGGGCTTTCCTGGGGACCGAAGAAATGCCGGAATGGATTGCCGGGGACCCGGACGGTCTTGGTGGCGCTTATATTCACGACAGCCGGCTTGACCCTCTCGGCAAGCTCAACAAAAGATTGGGGATAGCCGATAACCTCGCTCTCTTTCTTGCTGGAGCTCGAGCAGCCGGCTTGATTGCCGACGATCGTCATGAGAAACACCAGAAGAAAGACGGAGATAAAATAGCTTGAACTTCTCTTTTTCTTCATATCCTTTCTCCTCCTTTTACTTTCCCGACCACCATCGTAAACAAATTTCCTTATAAAAAACAGCGTCACGGAACACACGAACGGATTCTTTCAAAGCCCCCACTTCACGGCCGCGGATGGGCCTTATCCTCGAGTTCATAATTCTTCGGGCCTGAAAGCGACGACGTCGCCTATCTCTTCCGCCCCGGTGAAAAGCATCACCAACCGGTCCATACCGAGCGCCGCTCCGGCGGATTCGGGCATTTTCGCAAGGTCGTGCAAGAACTTCTCGGGCATCGGATAAGGCCTCTTGCCCATGGCGCGCCGCTTTGCTTCTTCTTTCAGAAAGCGTTCCCGTTGCTCCCCGGCGTCCGTCAATTCCGAGAAGGCATTTACAAGCTCCAGGCCGCCGATATAAAGCTCGAAACGTTCTGCGACTTCGGGGTTGCCGGAGTTGCGCCTCGCAAGGGCGCCCAGCGAAACCGGGAAGTCGCAAATAAACACCGGCCTATCCATACTCAGCCTCGGCTCGACCTCAAAGGCCATCAGTTCGTCGAAAGTGCCGACGGCTAGGGCTTCATCGAGAGATACCGGTGCGTATCTCTCGAAGGCTTCTTCCAGCATCAACCGTTCCCAGGGTTTTCGGATGTCGATCGTTCGACCCCCTCGTATAAGGCCCTCCGGCATGTCAAGGTCCTGTGCCAGGGCTGTCACTAATTCCTCACATTCCGACATCAGATCTCGATAATCCGCCTCCGCACGGTACCATTCGAGCATGGTGAATTCGGGAAGGTGCCGACTGCCGAACTCGCCCTGTCGGAAACACCGGCATATCTGGAATATCCGGGCATGGCCCGCCACGAGGAGTCTTTTCATGCAGAGCTCCGGTGAGGTATGGAGAAACCAATCACCGGAAGGAACGGCTTCGATGAAGCATTCGGGTGCGGGGGCCGGAATGCGGTGGGGGGTTTCTACCTCGAGGTAACCCCGGCCGACAAAGAAATTGCGCACGCTGTTGACGACCCTAGCCCGACGCCTGAGAAAATCCCTTCGCCGAGCTATGCGCCAATCCTCCGGAGTCGGAAGATCATTCCTTGACACGCGTGATGTACTCACCGCTCCGGGTGTCGACACGGATTTTCTCGCCTTCTTCGATGAACGGCGGGACCAATATCCTGTACCCCGTCTCCAAAACGACGGGCTTATAATTTCCCGATACACTGTCCCCCTTGGCCCAGGGCTCGGCATGTTCGACGCGGAGATCGACCGAATTCGGGAGCGTGACCCCGATGGGTCTGTCCTCGAAGAGAAGGATTTCCACCTCGAGGCTGTCGATGAGATAATTCTTGGTATCCCCTACCTGATCGTCGGTGAGATAAACCTGCTCATAGGACTCAAGGTCCATGAACACGTAGTTGTCTCCTTCTTTGTAAAGGTACTGCATCGCCTTCTGCTGGAGGTCTGCCGCCTCGAAGGTATCGACCTCACGAAAAGTGCGCTCGAATTGCGCCCCCGTGATCATATTGCGGAGTTTGCATCGGTAAAGGGATTGGCCTTTCCCGGGCTTTACGAAGTTGAACTCTGTGATCGTGTAAGGGTCACCGTCCAGTTTTATTCGCAGACCCTTCCTCAAATCGGCGGCACTGTACATTCGTTGAAGACGCTCCTTCGATAGGACTTTAGACGTGGAGACACGGAAGATATTTTTTAACTACCACACTTTCAAAAAAGAGAAAATAATAATTTGCTGATCGAAACTCCGCAGAAGTATCATCTGCCCTTAAAAAACAGCGCAAGCGCAGAGACGCCCAGACAAGTAGCCGCTAGGATAACGAGCGGCATCTTTCCGAGCGACGCCTCGCCTGTTCCCGCCTCGCCGAAAAAATAATCCGTCGTTTCAGGACCGGCGACCCCCGCGGCAATGAAGGCGAGAAAAATAAGGCTGTAAACCCAGGTAAGACCGCGGTCGTCAAAGTTTTCGGCGGTCACGGCGGGAAAGAGACCCAAATTTCCCCCATAATTGAACCCCGTCAGGCAGGCAAAGAGGATAACGGACTGTGGTGAACCAACCGTGTATGCCATTAGAAGCAACACCACGCCCTGAATTCCGCAGAGCGCGGCAATAACCCATCTCCGGTCCATCCGGTCCGAAATCATACCCCAAGCCAGGGGGCCAACCACGCCCGCCAGTTGAAAGAGGAGCGCGGCCAAAGCGGAAACACTCATGGCAATCTTGTTTTCAAGACCTCTCGCCCGGAGGGATTCGATACCGTAAGGCTGAATTATTCCAGATGCGATATGCCCTGAAAAGGCTGAAACAAAAAAAACGAAGAATATTGCGTAGAAAGTATATGACGCCAATATGTTTTCAATGCCCCCGGGCATGTACTGAGGCCTGGTAAAGTTATCGGACAATGCATGCCATTCCTCATCCCTTGGGTCGGAACCCGAGTAAGTCACAAAAAAGCTTCCCGCAAGACAACACACAGAAACCGTCAATCCGAGAAGTATATGGACGGCACTCCAAGACAATAGATGTACATCGACCAGGTAGGCAGCCGTTCTACTCCAGATAACGACACCTGATAAAAAACCCGCCGCCACAAGCCCCGACGCCAGCCCTTTTTCGGAAGGAAACAACCTGACGGCAAGGACAACGGGGACTAAATACGCAAAACCTGCCCCGCTCCCGGCAACGATTCCTGCGAAACCGAGCCACATCACGGAGATTTTTCCGGTCAGCCCCGCCGCCGCAAGGCCGACGCCGAGGGCCAACCCACCCGCGCGGACACATAGCCCGGGATCGATCCTGTCATGGAGTTTTCCCGCCGCCACGGTGGAAAACGCGAATGCAACCAGGGTGAGGGCATGAATCCATCTAAGTTGAACGGAGAAGTCGAGGTGAGCTGAGGTCACCCTTTCAGTCAGTATGGTCGGCCAGGCAAGGATGAGCCCCAGACATACCTCTATGATCACAGAAGCCGTCAATACTAGCATCCGGGTCGAATCAGACCTGCCTGTTCTATGTATCATAAGGAGTAGATAAAAAGGGGGCAACTTGTATTGCCCCCTTTCCCCGTCGAGCAGTTACGCTTTCTTGAGGGGTGGCTTTATAGCCCAAACCACGGCGACGGCGATGAGACACATGACACCCGATATGATGAACGACGTCAGAAAGTTGCCGGCGGCATACTGTTTGACCACGACGGCTCCTTTCTCCACCGCTTCATAGGGAACCTTCTGCACGACCGTCATGAGTTTGGGAGCAAGCCAAGGACCGAAAAGTCCGCCTGCCCCGTAGGCAGTGAACATCCAGCCGTAATTGGCACCGACGTTTTTCGTGCCGAAATAATCCGCCGTGACCGCCGGATAGAGCGCAAGAAATCCTCCGAAACAAAAACCGATACAGGACACCCCGACCAAATAGAGGACAAAGGAAGACATATAATTCAGCACAAGCATCACTATCCCGCTGAAAAGGAACATGACGGCAAGCGTGTTTTTTCGTCCGAGGTTGTCTGAAACCTTTCCCCAGACGATGCGGCCCAATGCGTTCAGTATGGCAACAACCATTATAGCGGTCGCGCCTTGGTCCGTGATGCTCTTGAAGACGTCCTGCGGAATCGTCGTACCCGTACCCGCAAGACCAAGGATGGAAACGGACTGCCAGATGTTGAGAACATTCATGATGACCATCAACCCGGCCGTACACCCGGCGAAATAAGTCAACCACAGCAAGTAAAATTGAGATGTTTTCAGCATCTCCTGCCATGTGAAATCATTTCCCTGCGACGAGACGCCGGCAACCGATGCCGGCGGATTCCATCCCGCCGGCTTATAACCGGCCGGCGGGTTTACCATAAGCTGGGCACCGAGCACCACTGCCACCAGGAAAATTACTCCCAGCCAAAGGAATGCGGCCATTATGCCCTGCGAGGCGATCAGCGCCTTCGCCACAGGCGTGAAGACCAGGGCACCGGCTCCGAATCCCGCCACAGCTAGGCCTGTGATCAGGCCTCTCATGTCGGGAAACCACTTCACACAGGTCGCAATAGGACAGACATAGGCCGTACCGATTCCGATTCCGCCGAGAACACTGAAGCACAGGGTAAAAACAAGCAGATTCTGTGCAAAAGAGGCCATGACCAATCCGAGACCCAGCAGTATACCCCCCACCGTTGCAACCTTCTTGGGCCCGATCTTATCCTGTATTCTGCCCGCAAAGATGGTGCTAAGGGCAAAAAAAGCAAGGATGATCTGCGAGGGGAGGGCAAGGTCCGTAGCACTCCAATCGGGAAATCTGACGCCAAGGGCGGGCTTGAATACGCTGTAAATATAAACAGCACCGAGGCTTACCTGAATCAACAGGGCGCCGACAACAACAAGCCATCTGTTAAACGTCTTCTCTTCTGCCATAAACAACCGTTCCTCCTTTTCGATATGATGATTCTATAAATAATTCCAACGCTTTTCCGCTTGAAATCGGCAGGCAAAATTTTTCGTTCCTTATCCAAATTCGAACCGATTGTCAAACAAAAAGCGCGGGCGATAAAAACGGAGGGAAAATCAAGAAAGTCAAGTGAGATCACCTGGCATGTTGACGTACGCATTCGTGTATACCTACCCTATCCTACTTCGATGTCCAAAAAAGCTCTCTGCCGATATGCCGACTTTCTGTTTTTTGCGAGCGTCTCGTCATCGGTTAAAAAGAGGGGGGGGAATCCCCCCTTCTTTCAATCGGTAAGGCCGGTACTATCTTTTTATCTCGCCTATCGGAAGTACGACCCTTCCCAGGGACTCGTTCAACACTTCCGCCATCGCCAAATATATAGCCGAAAGTCCGCACACGATACCTTCCCAACCTGCCAGTATCCCTATTGCTGCACTGCCTGCCCAATCCCTTATGGCGAGGAGCCAGAACAGTATCGTAAGGCTTAGGAACACAAACTGTATCGCCCTGTTTTTACCGAAGGTGCCGAACCACATGAAAAAAGTAAAAAGTCCCCACATAAAGAAGTACCACCCCATATATCCCACCGGGGTAGCCGGTAACTCCTTAAAAACCAGGATAAATACAAGACTGCACCAAAAAAGCCCGTACGAAGTAAAGGCGGTCACGCCGAAGGTATTGCCCTTTTTGAACTCAAGGATGCCTGCGATTATCTGTGCAAAGCCCCCGTAGCACAACCCCATCGCAAGGATCATCGACCCCAACGGGTAAAACCCCGCGTTGTGAATGTTAAGAAGCACCGTTGTCATCCCGAATCCCATAAGACCAAGTGGCCCAACGTTAGCAAGCTTTCCTTCCATATGTTCTCCCTTTCATGATTAATTTAAGGCACTTAATGTATTAACTTCCCACATCTACGCTGCCATTCCTATTGGATTTGACAACTTTATGGCGGCCGCTTCTTAACAGGGAAGTATGATTAACGTCAAGAAAAAAACCGGCCCCTACCCTATCGGCACCGATTGTTATTGCAACACTTTATCGCAACGAAATCAGGATAGTCCAGTGAGGTCATCCGGCGTGTTGATGTTAAGGAACAGGTTCCCGGCCGTGGTAAAACTGTTGATCTCGTCTTCCCGGATGACGAGGGTACGGCGTCGGTTGAACAGTTCGCTCACCTTCAATGTAGCCCTCTCGATCATCCGCAACATTTCCGGGAGGCACCGCCGCGAATAGATCGCGTGCAAGGGCTGAAAGCCCTCTCTTGTCATCGGAACGACTATGTCATAGTTTTTTACCCTTCGAATCATATGATCGATGAACCGATCATCCAAAAAGGGCATGTCGCAGGCGGCGACGAATGCATTCTCCGCAGAGGAGAAAAACAACCCCGTGTATATGCCTCCCAGGACGCCCGCGTCGGGAATCATGTCCGTCACGATAACGGCATCCATGTCTTGATAATCGACAGGAGTCCGCGTCACCATGATGACCTCCTCAAAATGCCGTCCAAGAACCCGTAACACCCTGTCAATAAGGCGTCCGCCCTCAACCTCAAGGAAGGCCTTGTTCGTGCCCATCCTGCTGCTCTTGCCGCCGCACAGCACTATGCCGGTCATGCTTGTCTTCCTGGGTATCATCTCTCAACATTCCTTGGCCGTAATCGACGATTTTTTTTGTATAACCCTTTCGGTGACCGAAAACAAACGGTATTCCTGCGGGCAGATTTAGCTTGATAAATTTCATGGCGGGTTGTAGAAATCGATGGAAATTCTCCATAGGAGTGTCCATCAAACATGTACTGGGAAAAAGAAACCGAGACCATGCCCCGGCGGGAACTCAAAGCGCTGCAGCTCTTCAGGTTGAAGGAGACGCTCAATCGGGCGAAGGCCTCGACTCATTATGGGATGAAGTTCAACGAAATCAAGTTCGACCCGGATTCCTTCGGTTCACTGGAAGACCTTGGATCCATACCGCTTACCACAAAAGACGACCTTCGCGAACACTGGCCTTACGGGTTTCTCTCCGTCCCCAAGGACGACCTCGTTAGGATGCACTCGTCATCCGGCACTACGGGACGGGCGACCGTCGTCTTTCACACCCTCAAAGACATCCAAGGATGGGCCGACCTCATCGCGAGGTGTATGTACATGGCCGGGGTCAGGAGGAGCGACGTTTTCCAGAACATGATGACTTACGGCCTCTTTACCGGCGGCCTGGGGTTTCACTATGGGGCGGAAAAGGTCGGAGCGTTGGTTATCCCGGCAGGGGCGGGTAACAGCAAACGGCAGATTCAGCTCATGCGCGATTTCGACACGACGACGATCCATATCATACCGAGCTATGCCCTGCATCTTTACACCACCTTTGAGGAAATGAAAATCGACCCTAAGAAGGACACGAGACTGAAGTTCGCCTTTCTCGGCGCAGAACCGCACTCCGAGAAAACACGACTGAAGATAGAGGAACTGTACGGGTTGAAGGCGTTCAACTCCTATGGACTCTCCGAAATGAACGGTCCCGGCGTGGCCTTCGAGTGCCCTTTTCAGGATGGGCTGCACCTTTGGGAAGACCATTTCCTGATGGAAATCATCGACCCCAACACGCTGAAACCGTTACCTGAAGGTGAAGAAGGGGAACTTATCCTCACAACCTTGACGAGGGAGGGAATGCCGATCCTCCGTTATCGAACGAAGGACCTTACTCGGGTGATACCCGGGCCCTGTCCCTGCGGCCGGACGCACCGCAGGATCGAGAGGATCAAGGGAAGAACCGACGACATGCTGATCATCAAGGGCGTCAATATCTTCCCGATCCAGGTCGAGAAAAAGCTCATGGAGATCCCAGGAGTCGGACGAAACTTCCAGATTATCTTGGAAAGGGAAGGCTTCAACGACGACATGATCGTTAGAGTGGAAGTAGAGAAGGAATACTTCGACGGAGACATCCTGCACCTTGAACGCCTGCAGCGCAGAATAGTCGAAGAATTGAAGAGCGACATCCTGATAACACCTAAGGTCGAACTCGTGGAACCGAACACCCTCCCGAAGGGCGAGGGGAAGGCCCAGAGGGTCATCGACAACAGGAAGGAATGAGGAGGCATTAAACAAGATGATAACCCGCCAGATTTCAGTGTTTGCGGAAAACAAACCGGGCAGTCTCGCCCGGGTCACGGGCATCCTTGGGAGAGAAAAAATCAACATCCGGGCAACCACGATCGCGACATCCGACACATTCGGCGTCATCAACCTGATCGTCGACGACCCCGACCGAGCCTTCAAGGCGCTGACAAGAGAAGGGGTCATGGCCACGATGAAGGACGTTATCGCCGTCGTCATCGACGATAAACCGGGCGGCCTGGACAAGTTGACGCAGTGCCTCTTCAAAGAAAACATCAACATCAACAACGCCTATGGGTTCGTCCTCGAAAGTTGGAAGACCGCCGTTTTCGTCCTCGACGTCGACCAGATGGAAAAGACGGTTGAGGCCTTGAAGCAGAAGGGTTTTAAGATGCTCGACACGGACGCGCTCTCGTCGCTCGAGCCCTTTCATTACATAAAATACTGAGACAAGGGATTCAGCTCAAAGAGGTTATGATGAAAAAGGATAAAAAGGGACTTTCAAAGAAACATCCGCCGGACCGGAAGATAGACCCGATACTCGCAGGGGAGATAAAATCGACGGCCAAGGACGGCGAGCTGACCTGTGCTCAGGCCTTCGGTATCGCCGCGGCGAAAGGGGTTACCCCGGGAGAGGTGGGCTTCACCATGGACGTCCTCGGCGTCAGGATTTCGATGTGCCAGCTCGGCCTTTTCGGTTATAGTCCAGTGAGCAGGATTCTAAAACCGGCCGAAACAGTCGATCGTTCCCTCGCGGATGCGATCCAAGACGCCCTTGTCGACGACCGCCTCCCCTGTGCCGCATCCTGGGAAATCGCCAAGAAGTTTCGCATGGCCAAGATCAGGGTCGCCTCGGCCTGCGAAGCCCTCAAGCTGAAAGTCTCGGCCTGCCAGCTCGGCGCCTTTTAGTCCCTCACACGGAAGGTCTCTTCTTCATACCTGGCAAGCGTAAACAGCATGTCCGCCAGCCTGTTAAGATATTGATTGATCTCTGCCCGGTCGATGAGGCCATCGTTTTTCAGCCTCGCTGCCTTCCTTTCAGCCCTGCGGACGATGGTGCGGCCCAGGTCAATCTGAGCCGCAGCCAGGCTTTCTCCGGGATAGATGAACTCGTTCTTGAGTTTGACGCTTTTCTGAAGTTCATCGATGGTATCTTCCAGACGCCTGACGTGCTCAAGGCCGACCAATTTTCCGAGTTTCTTGCAGTCCTCGGGCAGGGCTGCAAGCTCGGCCCCGAGAACAAGAAGGTCTTTCTGTACCCCCAGGATGATCTCCTTGATGCTGGCGTCTTTCGTCATGGCCCTCGCCACGCCGAGGGCGGAGCTGGCTTCGTCAAGAGTTCCGTAAGTATCCGGCCTCGGGTCGTATTTGGGAACCCGCTGTCCCCCCAACAGGCTAGTCTCCCCTCCGTCTCCTTTTTTCGAAAACTTCATCCCCTCCTCCTCTCTAAGTACTTAGAAATTATCCTGTTCACGGATTCCGCGTTTTCTCGGGACTGCCGGAGGATCTGCTCCATGCTCAATTCCCTCTCTTCGATGCCGTGGGCATAATTATCGACGGAACAAAGCGACGCATACTCCATATCGAGCTCTTTTGCCACAATGGCCTCGCTCGCCATCGTCATACCGACGACCTCGGCATAGCCGGCCATCATCACGATCTCCGCCTTCGTCTCTAACCTCGGCCCCATCGTCTGCCAGTAGACTCCCTTGTCTACAACCACGACCCCGGCCGCCGCCGCCGCTTCCATCAGTCTCAGGCGCACCTTCAGGCTAAGATTAGGTGTGATGTGTACCGGTTCTTCTCTGAAAACGGTCGGCCCTCCCGCCAGGAAGATAAAATCATCCGGCACGACGAACATCCCCGGCGCAAGTGCTTTCTTCAGCGACCCGGTCGAATTTACGGCAATCACCTCTTCTACGCCGAGGTCTTTCAGCGCCTTCATGTTCGCAGGATGGTTGATCAGATGAGGCAATACGTACTTCCCCGCTTCTCCATGTCTTGGAACCAGAACCACGTCACCACATACATAAACGACGGTCTTGCCGTATTCATTCTCTACCGATTTCTTTTCAGCGGCTTCGAACAATGCTTTCTCCCTTAAAGCCAACGTTCCTGTGACGATCCCCAGCCGCTCCATGTCGTCCCCTCTCTCCCTGCTGATTGCCGCGCTTATAGCAGATAAAAAAATCACTGTCAAAACCCATAGATGTCCGGTGGCTTTTCGATTGACAGCGCCCAACATCCTGTGGCATATTCATAGGAGAATATTCGAGGAGGCCTTCCATGACAGAAGAGAGTCCGGTGATCCATCTTAGTGACGACGATTTCGAGACGGATATCCTGAAGGGCGATAAACCCGCTCTTGTGGACTTCTGGGCGCCCTGGTGCGGCCCTTGCCGGGCAATCGCACCCACACTTGAAGAACTGGCCGCGCAATTCAAAGGCAGGGTAAAGGTCGCGAAAATCAACATCGACGATAATCGCAAGACAGCCGAGTCATACAATGTCAGGAGCATTCCCACCCTCATCCTGTTCAAAGACGGCAAGGCCGTCGAAACGGTCGTCGGTTTGACTTCCAAGGATCGCCTCGAAAATCTCCTGAAGAAGGTGCTGTGACTTGAGACAAGCAGGTTCCAGAAGGTTTAGGGCCGCATTCTTATTGTTAATTCCCGTCCTTCTTATAGTGTGCAGCTGCGGTTTCCTTACCCGTTCGCGAACGCCCCTCAACAGCCCCGAGGCCCTTTACGACAGAGCGGTCTGGTACTATCACAAAGAGGATTACAAAAAGGCGATCGAGCTCTTCCAGCGCATCAAAGAGGAGCACCCGTTGAGTAAGCTCGCCCTGATGGCCGAGCTCGGGATAGCGGACTCCTACTTCAGCGACGGCCTTTTTGTCGAAGCGGAGATGAATTACACCGAGTTCATCAACCTCCATCCGACCAATCCTAACGTACCTTACGCCGTCTACCAGTTAGGTATGTGCCATTACAAGCAGATGTCGAGTATAGACCGAGACCAAACGGAGACGCTCAAGGCAAAAAAAGAGTTCGAAAGGCTCATCTCGCAGTTCCCTTCCAGCAGATTCGCCGCTCTCGCACAGCAAAAGTTGCGTGAATGCAAAAAACGCTTGGCTGAACACGAATTCTATGTAGGCCACTTCTATTTCAAGATGAAGCAGTACAAGGCGGCGTTGAAGAGGTTCGAGCTGATCGAAAAAGAATACCCCAACCTCGGACTTGATTACAAGGTGGCTTATTTTCTTGCGGAAACGCGAAAGCGAATCGAGGTCGATGAACGGGAACGACTGGCCAAAGAGCGAGAAGAAAAGGAAAAAGAGACGCTGAAAAATCAGAAGAAGACCGACAGTAAAGGAAAAGACAAAAAGAAAGGTTAGCTTTCGTCACCGAGCCTGATTCTCCGAATAGCCGTGCTCATCGACACCTCCGTCGGCCCGGAGGTGTCGATGACTGCATGCTCCTTGGCGGTGTATTCCTCGACGGGCTCGAATAGCCTTTTCTGTTCTGCGAAGAGTTCCCACCGGCCGTCGGACGGCTCTTCCCGGTCGTTTATCCTTACGTCCAGCCGTTTCTTGATCACCTCTTCCGGGCATACACACTCAAGGACAAAAAAATCCGCCCCTTCTTCGAGGCTCATGGCCCTGACCCTCATTCGGTCGTGTCGTCGCCTGAATGATGCATCGACGATCACAGACCGGCCTTCCCTCAGGTTGCGCCTTGCGTCTTCAATCGCCTTTTCGTAGGTCTTTTCAGTTAGTTCCTCCGAATAGATCCCCTGGCCGAATGCCTCGTAGCGACGCTCCGTCGGTTCAATCTCCAGCAAGTCCTTTCTCAGAACATCGGTCCTGATGACCTCAGCTCCCAGAAGGGGCGCAAGGTTTCCGGCGAGTACGCTCTTGCCCGTTCCCATGAGACCCGTCATCACCACGACAACCGGTTTTTCCGGCCGCGCCGCGTACCGATAGGCGAGGTCGAAGTATCGCGAAGCCGTCTGCCCGGCCTCCCATCTTTCACCGGCGGCTACTGCCTCGTCGTCGCTCCTGAAACTCGTCACCTTGCCCCTGACGTAGGCATAGTAACATTTGTAGAAATTTAGGAGTACCTTGACTTCCGGGTCGCAGGCGTATCGACAGTAGGACTCCGCGAACCGATCCCCAAAATCGGGGTAACCGTTAAAGTCCAGGTCCATGGCGAGGAACGCGACCTCGGCGGCCACATCCTCGTACCGGAAACGCTCGTTGAATTCTATGCAGTCGAAGACGACGATCCCGTCCGTCAGGCAGATGTGCTCCAGGTGGAGGTCTCCGTGGCAGTCCCGTATCCGATGGTCTCTGACTCTCTTATGCAAGAGTTCTTTCTGCGATTCTATGAACCGGAGGACGTAGGCTTCTATGAAATCGTACCGGTCTTTCCTGATCGTGCGGCCTATGTACTTGCGGGTCTGTTCGAAGTTCTCCTCATGGTTCCGCCGGACCGTGTCGACCCCGCCTATCTCGTCTATCTTCCCACCTGTCTCAGCCGTCGCGTGAAAATCGGCTATCTTCTTGGCTACGGCGTCCATCACCAAAGAAGTCACCCGTCCCTCCGCGAGCAGTTTCTTGAGCATCCGCTCCCGGGGCAGCCGCACCATTTTGACGGCATATTCCACAACATCCCCTGTGTCCATCCCGAGAAATAGACGGCCGCCGTCCTCGCGTACGGCCACCACCTCAAGGTACGCCTCCGGTGCGAGACGTCTGTTCAGCCGCAGTTCTTCCCGGCAGTAGTTGCGCCTCTTTTCGAGGGTCGTGAAGTCGAGGAACTCGAAGTCCACTGCCTTTTTGACCTTGAAAACGAGGTCTCCTGCGATGAAGATGTAAGAGATGTGCGTCTGGACGAGCTCAACTCGGTCCGGCCTATGGGGGTAAAACCGGGGGTCCGCCATCGCCTCGACGAGTCCGGGATGGGTCATCCGCCGTCACCCCTTTCCACGGCGCTCAACTGGCCGCACGCCGCCAGTATGTCGGAGCCCTTGCTCGCCCGCAGGATCGCAGTGAAACCCTTCTTTATCAGGTAGCTTCTGAAGGCCTCGACCGCTTCCGCGGGCGGCGACCTGAATTCCGACTCCGGATACTCGTTAAAGGCGATAAGGTTTATTTTGCAGCGGAGCCCTCGAAGCAACCCGGCCAGCTTTTCCGCATCCCCGACGGATGAGTTGATGCCGTCCATCAGGATGTACTCGAAGGTGATCCTCCTTCTGCGCGGCATCTGATACTTCCTGCAGGCACCGAGTAAGTCCTTCAGCGGGTACAGCCTGCCGACGGGCATGAGATTTGCCCTCGTCTTATCGTCTGTCGCATTCAGGGAGACGGCAAGGTTGACCTGTGCGTCGTTGCTCAGCCTTTCGATCATCGGGACGACGCCGCAGGTCGAGACGGTTATCTTCCGGTTCGAGACCGCAAGCCCCCAATCCGAGGAAATGACACTCACCGCCTTCACGACGTTCTCATAGTTGTCGAGGGGCTCTCCCATACCCATCATAACGATGTTGTCGATCTCTTTACCTTCGGGCAACCTGAACCGACACACCGTTATCTGGTCCGTGATCTCCGACACCCTTAAATTTCTCTTGAAACCGCCCCGACCGGTGAGACAGAATCGACACCCCATCCGGCAACCGGCCTGCGTCGAGACGCAGAGCGTGCGGTGCCGTTTCCCCGGGATGAGGACGCTCTCGACATGGAGGCCGTCCTCGAGGCGGAAGAGGACCTTCTTCGTCCCGTCTTTCGAAGTCTGGACTTTTCTGATCTCGAGTTCGCTTATCCTGGCCAGGCCCTTCAACTCTTGGCGGAAGGCCTTGGAAAGGTCGGTCATCTCTTCGAAGGACCTGACGCCGAACCGATAGACCCACTTCATGATCTGCCTGGACCGGTAGCCTTCCTTCCCGGTGAAGGCAACGAACCTTTCGAGCTCTTCCGGGGTCATGTCCTTGACATCCGGAAGGTCGCGAACGGCCGAGTCGTTATGACAGCTTTCTTCGAAGGTTCTCGGCAATGGCATCGATAAAATCCTCGGTGTTTACTTTCCTGTCGGCCTGACTTTTTTCGGCAACCGCCAGGAGGTCACCGGTCATCACCCCCGATTCGACGGTCTCGACGGCCGCCGCCTCGAGGGCATCGGCAAACCTCACTACATCCGGCGTCCCGTCGATCTCTCCCCTTTTCCTGAGCCCGCCGGACCAGGCGAAGATGAGCGCCATGGGGTTCGTCGACGTCTCCTCGCCGGCGAGATGTTTGTAGTAGTGTCTCTGGACCGTCCCGTGGGCGGCCTCGTACTCGTACCACCCCTTTGGAGACACGAGGACCGACGTCATCATGGCCAGGCTTCCGCAGGCCGAGGCCACCATATCGGACATGACGTCCCCGTCGTAATTCTTCAATGCCCAGAGCATCCCACCCTCCGAACGCACGACCCTTGCCACGGCATCGTCGATCAGGGTAAAGAAATAAGAAATGCGGGAATCGGCGAATTTCTGTTTCCAATTCGCCTCATACTCTTCTTGAAAGATGTCCCGAAAGCGGGCGTCGTAGACCTTGGATATCGTATCCTTGGTGCTGAACCACAGGTCAACCTTCTGATCCAGTGCGTAAGCAAAACATGCCCGGGCAAAACTCCTGATCGAATCGTCGGTGTTGTGTATTCCCTGGACGATCCCCGGGCCCCTGAAGTCCTTGACCGTCTGCCGCGAGACCTGGCCTGAAGAAGACGTGAAGACGAGTTCTGCCTTTCCCTCTTCCCGGACCAACATCTCCGAACCTTCATAAACATCGCCGGCGGCATGCCGTCCGATGGTTATGGGTTTCTTCCACGTGGAAACAAGCGGTTTGATGTTCCTCACCATGATGGGCTTGCGAAAAACCATGCCGTCAAGCATCGCCCTGATCGTCCCGTTCGGGCTTTTCCACTGCTTCTTCAGCCCATATTCGATGACCCGGTCCTGGTTGGGCGTGATCGTCGCGCACTTGACCCCCACACCGTATTTCATGATCGCCCGGGCGGCGTCTATCGTCACCTGATCGTCCGTCTCGTCACGATGCTTGACGTGGAGGTCGTAGTATTCCGTCTTCAGGTCAACCCACGGCAAAAGTAGTTTCTCCTTCACCATCCGCCACATCACACGCGTCATCTCGTCGCCGTCCATCTCCACTATCGGCGTCTTGTTTCTGATTTTAGTCATAGTCTTCCTAATCTTCTCAATATCGACCCCATACCGGATTGGTCATCGGCCTTTTCCATAGTTCAAGGCCCCACCCGCGAGCACAATCGCGACCTGCCGGTCCGTCAGCTCTAAAAACGTCCTGAATTCATACCCCCCGGTCAGATTCTTCACCCTCACCTCTTCCCCCTTCTCGAGGGCCTCCCTCAAATTGTCGATCTCTAAACGGTCTCCTTGCCGGATGCTGTTGTAGTCGCCTTCATCCCTGAAAACCAGCGGCAGGATGCCGACGTTCACAAGGTTCGAGGCATGAATCCGTTCGAATGATTTCGCGATGACGACCTTCACCCCAAGATACATCGGGCAGAGGGCTGCGTGTTCCCGCGACGAGCCCTGGCCGTAAGAAAGGCCCGCCACGATGATGTTATGCCGCCCTTCTTCCTTGATTTTAGCCGCCCGACCGGCGAATCCCGGGTCGACCGATTCGAACACGAACTCGGAATACTTCGGGATGTTCGACCTGTATTTCATCCTGGCCCCGGCAGGGATTATATGGTCCGTCGTTATCTTATCCCCCACGACGATCGTGACCTCACCGTCGATCTGGTCGGGAAGCGGATCGTTTACCGGCGGGGTTCCGATATTCGGCCCCCTGTAAATTTCTCTGAAACGGCTTTTTCCGGCCTCTTCCGGCCTGATGATCATCCTGTCGTCTACGATAAAACTCCCCGGCATCTCCACCTTTGGGTAGGGAATGCCCAGCTCCCTCGGGTCGGTTATCCGTCCCGTGACCACGGCCGCCGCCGCTGTTTCGGCGCTGACCAGGTATACCCGCGCGTCCTTCGTCCCCGATCGGCCCATAAAATTCCTGTTCGATGTCCTCAGAGAAACGCCCCCCGACATCGGACTCTGGCTGTTGCCGATGCAAAAACCACAGGCGCTCTCCATGATCCGGGCACCCGCTGCGGCCAAGACTTCCAGATACCCCTGCCTGGCAAGGTTGAGCAGGACCTGCCTCGACCCGGTCGACAGCACAAAACTGACATCAGGGTGAACCGTCTTCCCTCTGAGCATCTCCGCCACGATCGCGAGGTCGCGGTAAGAGGCGTTCGTACAGCTCCCGATGCAGACCTGGTCCACCGGAACACCCGCAATGTCGCTGACGGCGGCGATGTTGTCCGGGCTGTGGGGCAAGGCGGCAAGCGGGACAAGGCCTGAAAGGTCAATGTCAACGACGCGCTCGTAGTCTGCGTCCCTGTCCGATTCCACTCTCCTCCAGTCTCCCTCCCGGCCCTGCGACTTCAAAAATACCCTCGTGACCTCGTCGCTTGGGAAGATGGAGGTCGTGACCCCGCACTCGGCGCCCATGTTTGCGATCGTTGCCCTCTCGGGGACGGACAGACTTTCCACGCCCCCGCCGCCGTACTCAAAAGCCGTATTCACATTACCCTTCGTCGTGAAAATCTCCAACACCT
>DIEZ01000047.1:158-2683 GCA_002418885.1 Syntrophaceae bacterium UBA5761 | reverse complement strand
TGACCAACAACCCCAAGAAGATCGTCGGACTACAGGCCTACGGGCTCTCCGTGGTCGAACGGGTTCCGATCGAGATCGAGCCTACGGAGAACAATATCCATTACCTCGAGACAAAGAAGAAGAAAATGGGGCACATCCTCGAATTATAAACGAGATGCCGGGCTTTTTGCGGAGGGAAAGGTTATGCCGAAGATGATAGAAGGGAAAATCGTAGCGAAGGGGATGAGGTTCGGGATCGTGGCAAGCCGATTCAACGACTTCATATGCGGCAGACTCATCGATGGCGCCGTCGACGCCCTGGTCCGGGCGGGGGCGGAGGAAAAGGACATCGAAGTAGCCAAGGTGCCGGGGGCCTTCGAGATACCCGTGACGGCAAAGAAGCTCGCCAAGAGCGGGAAGTACGATGCCGTAATCTGTCTCGGTGCGGTCATCCGAGGGGCGACGCCCCACTTCGAGTACATCAGCGCCGAGGTGGCTAAAGGGATCGCCCTTGTCGGACTCGAAGCCGAGGTGCCCGTGGTCTTCGGCGTGGTCACGACAGATACCATAGAGCAGGCGATCGAGAGGGCCGGTTCTAAGTCGGGTAATAAAGGTTGGGATGCCGCGCTCACCGCGGTTGAGATGGTCGACCTTTTCAAGAGGATTTAGCTTCGGACAGGGATGGGAATTTGCGGGCGGTAGCCGGTTCCCGGCGGTTTTTGAGGTTTTCACCTTCGCAAGTGCGGAATATGGGTCATAGGAGAGAAGCAAGGGAAATCGCCTTGCAGGTTCTTTATGAAATCGACGTCTTGCAGATTGGGGCTGATGAGGCCCTCGAATTGTTCTGGAGTAACTTCGATGCGCCGGGGGATGCCCGAGAGTTTTCGACGAAACTCATATCCGGAACCGCCTGCCACCGCGAAGAAATCGACAGACTGATCAGCGACTGTTCCGATAATTGGTCTCTCGAGAGGATGGCGTTGGTCGACCGCAACATCCTCAGGATGGCCGTTTACGAACTCCTGTACTGCCGTGATATTCCTCCCAAGGTAACCCTCAATGAGGCCATCGACCTGGGAAAGGATTACGGGTCGGAGAATTCCGGTTCCTTCATAAACGGCGTGCTTGATGCCCTCTACGCAAAGATGAAAAATGATAACGTCCATAAGGATAGCGACGGGAACCCTCGACGAAGTGAGGGGTGACGGGCTGGTGCTGGGGTTGTTTGCGGACGAGAGGCCCCCCCGGGGGCGTTGCGGTTTTGCAGACTGGCGCATGAACGGCCTCATTTCAAGGTACATGAAGGATGGCCTGGTCACCGGCGCTTTTCTTGAGAAAACGCTCCTCCCTTCGCAAGAGCGGATTGCCTGCCCTAAAATCCTGCTCATCGGCCTTGGAAAGAGCGAGGACATCACCTACGACCAGTTCTACACGGCCGGATACACTATCGCGGAAACGGTCAGCGGCATAGGCTGGCGGGAAGTCGTGCTGGATGTCCCGACCCGCAGCGGTCGGTTAGATGTCTCCACGATGACGGAAGCCCTTATCACAGGGTACGCCGATTACCGGGGTGAAGCTCGGAGATGGCCCGTGTACACAACGGATGTCCTTGCCGATTCATCGTGTCGCGAGTACATTGTGAAGGGTCTTGACCGCTTCCGGAAGAACGGAGGGAAGGACGTGCTGGACTTTGATGTTTTGATCTGATGTCCGCGAAGAAAATCAAAGCGGAACCTGGACGGCAACCCGGACACTGGAGAATGGCATGAACACAAAATATGATCCGCAGCAGACAGAGAAGAAGTGGCAAACATACTGGGAAGAAAACAAATCTTTCAGGGTGCATGAGGACGAGAGTAAACAAAAGTATTACGTGCTCGAGATGTTCCCCTATCCCTCCGGTAAAATCCATATCGGCCACGTCAGGAACTACGCGATCGGCGACGTCGTGGCACGGTTCAAGAGAATGAAAGGTTTCAACGTCCTCCATCCGATGGGTTGGGACGCATTCGGGATGCCGGCGGAGAATGCGGCTATCGAAAAGGGCATCCATCCGGCGAAGTGGACCAACGACAATATCGCGGAGATGAAGAGACAACTCAAGAGGATGGGGTTCAGCTACGACTGGGACCGCGAGGTTTCGACCTGCGAACCCGAGTACTATCGCTGGGAGCAGCTATTCTTCATCCGGATGTATGAAAAAGGGTTGGCTTACAAAAAAGGGTCGACGGTCAACTGGTGCCCCAAGTGTGCCACTGTTCTTGCCAATGAACAGGTGGAACAGGGATTGTGCTGGCGGTGCCACAGCGAAGTAGGGGAAAAGTACCTCGAACAATGGTTCTTCCGGATCACGCAGTACGCGGAAGAGCTGCTGGAGTACTGCGACAGACTGGGCGACGGGTGGCCGGAACGTGTTCTCACCATGCAGAGGAATTGGATCGGGAAGAGTTACGGCCTTGAGGTGGACTTCCCCATGTTGGACTCCGATGAAGTGATCAAGGTCTTCACGACCAGGCAGGATACGCTCTTCGGCGCAACCTTCATGC
>DIEZ01000047.1:0-140 GCA_002418885.1 Syntrophaceae bacterium UBA5761 | reverse complement strand
TGCGAGAAAGCCGTCCTTGAATTTGTGGAAAAAGTGAAAAAGCAAGACAGGGTGATGCGCACCTCCGATTATTATGAGAAGGAGGGTGTATTCCTCGACGCCTACTGTCTGAATCCCCTAACCAATCGGAAGATGCCGAT
>DIEZ01000007.1:6470-7548 GCA_002418885.1 Syntrophaceae bacterium UBA5761 | reverse complement strand
AAAGTCAAGACGGAGGTCTTCCTCCTTCCAGCCTCCGCCACCATGGAAAAGGAAGGAAGCCAGAGCAACTCCGGCCGCTGGGTTCAGTGGAAGTACAAGGCCGCGGAAGCGCCGGGGGATGCCATTCCCGTAGGGGAGATTACGATAAAGATCATGGCGGCCGTTAAGGCCCTCTATGCCAAGGAGGGCGGTGCCCATCCGGCTCCCATCCTGAACCTCAAGTGGGATTACACCGATGCCGAGGGTAGGTATGATGCCCTGAAGGTGTCCAAGCAGATCAACGGCTATTTTCTCAAGGATACGGTCGTCGACGACAAGGGAGTCAAGACGCTGTACAAGAAGGGACAGATGGTCCCGACCTTCGGCATGCTGCAGGCCGACGGAAGCACCTCCAGCGGCAACTGGATCATGGCCGGAAGCTTTGACGCCAAGGGGTTGAACAAAATGGCCCTCCGGGGAAAGGACGACCCCACGGGACTCGGCCTTTATCCCAACTGGTCCTACGCCTGGCCCGTCAATAGGAGGATCATTTACAACCGTGCCTCCTGCGACCTCAACGGGAAACCTTACAATCCAAAGCGCAGGCTTTTGGAATGGACGGGTGACAAATGGGTGGGAGACGTGCCGGACGGCCCTTGGCCGCCGATGGCGGACAAGGCAAAGGGAAAGTATCCCTTCATCATGAAGACGGACGGCCTGGGCGCCATCTTCGGGCCTGGTATGGTAGAAGGACCCTTCCCGGAACATTATGAGCCCCTGGAGGGACCCCTGACTAAAAACCCCCTTTCAAGCCAGCTGATAAATCCCGCCATCGAGATCTTCAAGAGTGATATGGATAAGGTAGCCAACGCCGACGCGAAATTTCCTTACGTCTGCACCACCTATTCCTGCACGGAACACTGGTGCTCCGGGGCCCTCACCCGGTGGCAGGCCTGGTTGCTCGAGATGCAGCCGGAGCTGTACGTGGAGATCGGGGAAAAACTGGCGCAGGAAAAAGGAATCCAGAACGGGTCGCGGGTGAAGGTGCAATCCGTCCGCGGCCAGGTTGAATGCGTCGCCATGGTGACGAAGCGGTTCC
>DIEZ01000007.1:0-6443 GCA_002418885.1 Syntrophaceae bacterium UBA5761 | reverse complement strand
TCAATTACGGCTGGCTCTTCCCCAAAGACGGAGGCGACAGCACAAACTTCCTCACGCCGACCGTCGGTGACGCCAATACGTTCTGCCCCGAGTACAAGGCCTTCATGGTGAACGTGGTCAAGTTATAGGAGAAGAGATGATGAGCGCTTCGGAAGTGATAAAACTGATTGATACGACACGGTGCACCGCCTGCCGCGGCTGCCAGGTTGCCTGCAAGCAGTGGAACGAACTGCCGGGTCTGAGGACGAAAAACAGGGGGAGCTATCAGAATCCCCCCGACCTGGGATGGAACACCTGGACGTTGATCCGTTTCCAGGAGCATGTCAACGAAAAGGGGACCTTCAAATGGTTGTTCCGCAAGGATGGTTGCATGCACTGCACCGACGCGGGCTGTGTGAAGGTTTGCCCCAGCGGCGCCCTCTATCACACGGAATACGGAACTGTGGGGATAAAGAAGAATCTCTGCATCGGCTGCAAGGAATGCATCGCGGCCTGCCCCTTCGAAATCCCCCGGTACAACAGCCGGACGGACAAGATAACCAAGTGCGACCTCTGCCTGACACGACTTCAGGCCAATCAACAGCCGGCCTGCGTAAAGTCCTGCCCTACGGGAGCGCTCAGTATCGGTCCTAAGGACAAAATGATAGCGGCGGCTTACGACCGGGTCAAGGTGCTCGGCGGAGACGCCAATGTTTACGGGGATAAGTTCCTGGGCGGAACCCACGTGCTCTACGTCCTGAGCGAGAAGCCCGAGGTCTACGATAAGCTGCCCAAGAATCCGTCGATTCCGCTTTCCGTGACGGTCTGGAAGGACTGGCTGAAGCCCCTGAGTTGGATTGCGGGCGGCGGCGTGATTGCCGGGTCGCTTCTTCATTACATACTGCACGGTCCAAAGCGGCCGTATCCTGAAGCCGATCAGGGCGATCATGCGGAAAGGGGGGAGTGAGAGATGCCTGAGAAAGGGATGATCAAAGCGACGGATCTTTTTGAGAGGGTAGTTCACTGGATGTTGGCTGGGTCATGTATCCTCCTCTTCATCACGGGACTCGGAATGATGTTCCGGGAGCTCAACTTCATCGGGAGCTTTATGGGCGGTCTGGTGGGTCTGAAATATGTCCACAACTTCACTGGGATAATTTTCATCGTTTCCCTTATCCTTG
Organism: Syntrophaceae bacterium UBA5761; assembly: GCA_002418885.1. GTDB lineage: Bacteria > Desulfobacterota > Syntrophia > Syntrophales > UBA4778 > UBA2207. Next base: position 5,283 of record DIEZ01000007.1, on the reverse strand, counting down.
CCACCAGGATGTGGTGGCGTGAGGCGGGTAGGTTTGAATTTCCCGATGATTTGGAGTGGATAAAGCAGGCCGGGGGTTATCTCTGGCATGTGGACCATGTAGCGGAGGCGGGGAAGTACAACGCCGGTCAGAAGATGTTTTTTCTCACCGTAGTGGGTTGCGGCGCCCTCATGGGGGTGACGGGGCTGATCATGTGGTTTCCTATGGGCCTTCCCATGGGCCTTGTGCGGTGGATGTATCCGCTTCACGCCTTTGGGTTCGTGGTCCTTTTCGCCTTCTTTTTCGTTCATCTCTACCTGGGTACGATCGGTTCGCCCGGTTCACTGCCGGCCATGCTGAACGGCTGGGTGACGCGCGCCTGGGCGAAGACGCAGCACCCCAAGTGGTTGAAGGAAATGGAGGCCGCGGGTAAGCTCGAGGTTTACGGGGAAGAAAATAAGGAAGCAGTGTCTCACTGACGAGAAACCCGCGGACGACCCAAAATTTGTCTGCAGAAGAATCCTTTCACGGACATAACAAGCGACTCTACAGCAGGCGGATTTGACGGATGAATGAGTGCCTGCTCATTTAGTAGAGGATTTTTGTTGTTTTTTATGCTAAATATAGCAGAAGCATACTTCCGTACACAGAGGATGATCATGAAGCGTATCCTTAGTAAGGTGTTTGGCTCAATCCTTGTTGCGCTTTTCCTGTCGTGCCCGTGGTCGTCCGATGCCTCGGAAGACCTGAAGGCCGCGGTTGCGGCCAACTTTATGGCACCCTTCAAGGAAATCACCGCCGCCTTCGAGGCGGAAACGAAGGTTAAAGTGGAGGCGACGTTCTCCTCGACGGGCAATCTTTACGCCCAGATCATTAACGGGGCGCCCTACGACGTGTTCCTGGCCGCCGACGAGGAGAGGCCCAAGATACTCTTCAGGAAGGGGTTGAGCGGTGAGCCCTTCGTCTATGCCACGGGGAGGGTTGTTCTGTGGGGAATGGGAAAGAATGTCTGCGGCCGAGCGAATTGGAAGGATGCCTTATCCGCGGAGGACATAAGAAAAGTCGCCTTAGCCAACCCGGAAACGGCGCCGTACGGTGCGGCGGCGCAGCAGGTCCTGAAACAGGTTGACCTCTGGAGGAAATTAGAGGGCCGGGTCGTCACGGCGCAGACCGTGGGTCAGGCCTTTCAGTACGCCCTGACGGGCGGAGTCGATGTCTCTTTCTGCGCGCTCTCGTCGGCACTGACCCCCCAAGGGAAAAAGGGATGCTATTACGTCGTGGAAGAGGCGCCGCCGATCAGGCAGGCGGCCTGCCTTCTGAAACATTCCGCCAGGCAGAAGGAAGCCCAAGATTTTTTGAGATTTCTTTCTTCTCCCAAGGCCGAGACGATCAAGAAAACATACGGTTATCATTGATGGATTTGCTTCCCCTCTATGTGTCGGCGAAACTTGCGGTGATCACGACGTCTCTCCTGATCCTCATCTCGGCGCCGCTTGCCTACCTGCTCGTCTACGGGAAATGGCCGGGAAAGTTCCTTTTCGAGGCCCTCGTCAACCTCCCCATCGCCCTGCCGCCGACGGTCATCGGGTTTTATCTCCTCTATCTCTTGGGGCCGCAAGGGTATGTGGGAGCGATATGGAGGGAAGTCTTCGGCGGGACCCTCCTCTTTACCTTTAGCGGGATCGTTATCGCGACTGCCGTCTACAACCTCCCCTTCTCGGTCCAGCCCATCAAGGCGACATTTGAAAAAATCGACCCCCGTCTGCGGGAAAACGCCTATGTGCTCGGACTCTCCCCCGTGGCCACCTTTTTTCGGGTCATGATCCCCAACAGTATCAACGGGATTGCGGCGGCGGCGATCCTTGTCTTTCTCCACAGCCTGGGCGCCTTCGGGGTCGTACTGATGGTGGGTGGAAGCATATCCGGTGAAACGAGGGTGGCCTCCATCGCGATCTACGAAGCGGTTGAAACCATGAACTACAGTGAGGCGTGGCTCTTGTCTCTCGCCTTCCTCCCGGTCAGTTATTTTCTTCTTCTCCTTGTCAACCGATTAACGAGGCATTGAGCCGATGGGTTTAAGGGCAATTTTACGGAAAAGAACGGAGTATTTCTCTATCGACGTGGACTTCTCCTGCCCGGAAGGGAAAACCCTTGTCCTGGTCGGCCCCTCTGGGGCGGGCAAGACGACCGTCATCCGCATGCTGGCGGGATTGGACCGACCCGATGACGGAAGGATCACCTTCAGGGGCAAGGTGATATTCGACGCGGACCGGGGCATTTGTCTCCCTCCTCAGAAGCGGAACCTGGGTTATGTCTTTCAGGATTTCACCCTCTTTCCTCATCTGACGATACACGGAAACGCCTCCTTCGCCGCCAAGGACAAAAAGGATGTGGACCATCTCCTGAGTTATTTCGGTCTGTTGCACCTCGCCGACCGGAAACCCCATCAGGTATCTGGTGGCGAGAGGCAGCGCTGCGCAATCTGCCAGGCCTTGGCAAGGCGCCCGGACCTGCTCCTCCTCGACGAACCTTTTTCCGCCCTCGACGTGGTGACTCGCCGCGGCCTGCGCGCCGAACTCAAAAAAATCAAAGACGAACGCGGGCTCTCCGTCGTTTTTGTAACCCACGACATCCACGAGGCCCTGTTCATCGCCGACTCTATTCTTCCCATCGTCGACGGCAAGGTCGACCGGGATTGGCTCGAACAGATCACGTCGCCTTCATCGCCCCGGGATGTACAACCAAGGGCCGTCCGCGAGCCGAAGCTCGCCCTGGTCTACTGAATTGAAAGGTGAGGGACACGATGAAGATCGGGACTTACTCATACGAGGAATACCTACACCTGATCAAATCCTTCCACGGGAACCCGGCTCCCGGGCTGCTCATCGGCGGCTTCATGGTCGATGAAGCCTTGCGCAGGCTTCCCAGCGGGGAGTTCTTCGACGCCATCTGCGAAACCTACACCTGCCTCCCCGATGCGGTGCAGATACTAACGCCCTGCACGGTAGGAAACGGCTGGCTTAAGGTATACGATTACGGCCGCTTCGCTCTCGCGCTGTATGAAAAGTACAGCGGTGAAGGGGTCCGGGTATACCTCGACCCGGCCAAGTTGGATTCGTGGCCGGAGATCAAGGGATGGTTCCTCAAACTGACCCCCAAGGCGAACCAGGACAGCCAAAAACTGTTCGACGAGATCAAAGAGGCGGGCACGAAGATCCTGAGTTTTCACGAGGTGCGGATTAGGCCTGAAAATCTCAAGAAGAAAAAGATGGGTCCCGTAGGCATCTGTCCCTCCTGCGGAGAGGCCTATCCGCTTCGCGACGGCAACGTCTGCCGTCCTTGCCGCGGTGAAAGCCCTTATGTCAAAGAGGAGCCCTGACCGTCCGATCGCTTTTACTCTTCTCGACCGTGCTCACCTCCCGGAAGTCCTGTTTTTGTGCTTGCTATTCTTTCGATCTTTATAGATAACTTTTTTTGTCGTTCCGCACTTTTTCTTGGGGGTCCCAAATTGGAAATCAAGCACAAAATATGGCTGGAGAAAAACGGCCGAGTTGTCTTCGGACAAGGCCGCGACAACTTACTGAAGGCCATAGAAGAGTGCAAGAGCCTGAATGCGGCCGCCAAAAAATTGAACATGTCTTACAGGGCGGCTTGGGGACGATTGAAGGCCTCCGAGGAACGACTGGGTATCAAGTTAGTCGAACGTTCTTCGGGCGAGGCGCTCCGGCTGACGGCGGAGGCAAAGGCGTTCATCGAAGAGTTCGACCGACTTGAGCGCAGCATCGATACTTACCTCGGGGAGGCAGGCAACAGACTGAAAGCGCTGCACAAAAGCGCTGGCAAGCCCGTGACTCAGCAGTAGACCCATACCCTCCTTTTTTTGAGTGTGACTCTTCCCCCTTAACCCAAGTTCATGGTCAAAGGAGCAGATCTGGGCTTATTTTGTCTCTTTTGCTGATCTGCCATAAACGATATCAACTACTTAGGGAAGCGGTTCTTTGGAATCTCGCTTGTAGTGCCAAAATAATAGGGATAGTCTTGACAGAACTGACCTGCTATGATAGCTCTTATCCATGTTCATCCGAAGGGTCACCCATATCGATAAAAAGAATCACCAAGAGTATCATACCTATAAATTAGTAGAATCTGTCCGTAGCGAAAGAGGACCAAGGCAACGGACACTCCTGAACTTGGGAGCAGACTTTAACTTCCCCGAAGAAAAGTGGAAAGACCTGGCAAATCGCATAGAAGAGATCATTACCGGTCAACAACGCCTCTTTGCCTATCCGGAAGAAGTTGAGAGCCTTGCCCACTTTTATGCCCGCAAGCTCATTCGTTATCAAGGGGAGCCTGTCCTGGAGAAGGCTGATGGTTCTTCAGGGGAAGGTGTGGATTATCAGCGGGTGGATATCAACACCCTGGAGAACGAGTATCCCCATCCTGTTGGTACGGAGTATGTGATTCATGAGACGATCAAAGAGTTGGAGCTGGATGAGAAGCTCGGTTCTCTCGGTTTCAATAAAGCTGCTGTCGATGTCACGGTGGGGGTAATTGCCGCCCGCCTGATCGCCCCCTCCTCGGAGAGAGCCGCCCATATATGGCTTCAGACAAGGACTGGCATAGATGATCTTCTGGAAACAGATTTCAGCACCCTTTCCCAGAATCGGGTCTACAAGGTCTCCGATATGCTCTTGCGGCATAAGGCAGAGATTGAGGAGCATCTGAGGGGCAAGGAATGCACCCTGTTCAATCTTGAGGAGACTGTCATTCTTTATGATTTGACCAACACCTTTTTTGAGGGGTCCGGCAAGTATAACAGCAAGGCCCATTTTGGTCATTCCAAGGAGAAACGTAGCGACTGCCCTTTGGTAACCCTGGGGCTGGTTGTCGATGCCAACGGCTTTCCCAAGAAGAGCGACTTCTTTGATGGGAACATAAGTGAGCCGGCTACTCTACAGGGCATGCTCAGTTCACTTTCTTACCCATCCATTTCCGGAGAGCCTCTGATCGTTTTAGATGCGGGTATTGCCACCGAGGCGAATCTCCGATGGTTGAAAGATCAGGGCTATGGCTACATCGTTGTTTCCCGCAGGAAAAAGACAGAACTGCCCCAGGGGCTTGAGATGGTCACGCTCAGGGAGGATAACCAAAGGCGTATTGAGGGAAAGCTCATCAATAATCCTGATACCCAGGAGATAGAGCTCTATTGCCATTCCACTGCTAAAGAGGTCAAGGAAGAAGGGATCAAGAGTCGCTTTGAGAAGCGTTTCGAGGATCATCTCAAGAAGGTGCAAGCAGGTCTCG
>DIEZ01000033.1 GCA_002418885.1 Syntrophaceae bacterium UBA5761 | reverse complement strand
CCCGATACGGGCATGGGGGTTAATTAAACATTGCTCCTTGGCTTTAGGTTATCAAAGGAGCTGTAAAGAGAAAAGCGTTTTTTAAACTAAAAAGGGGTACCGATTTCTCAGCACCCCCTTTACATCAACCTCTTGAAGAGAAAAAAGCCGCTTACTTCTTCTCCGGCGCTGCTGGAGGAGCCGCTTCTTCCTTCACTTCCTTGTCTTTCTTCTCTTTCTTTGCTTTCTTGGTAGACTTCTTCGCCTTCTTCTCTTTCTTCTCTTTCTTATCCTTCTTCTCTACCTTCTTGTCGTCTACCTTCTTGTCGTCGGCCTTCTTCTCGACCGCCTTAGTGTCCTTTGCAGGAGCAGGAGCCTGAGCGAAGCAGAGACCCGTCACAGAAAGAACGAAGAGAATGGAAACGATGATTGCTAAGACCTTCTTCACGATATCACCTCCTTTGTCATGGAATCAATAACGAATTACCATTATGCAAGCATTAATGATGCCAGAATGGCACTTAGATTAATGGTGAACAATATCAATCTGTTCGTCTTTCATCAACTGTAGGGCGGCTCGATGACATGCCTTTTTGGGAAAGATATCTTACTTTTTGCGGAATATCGTTACCTTATGAGAAATTTATCCTTCCTATTAGGAAGGAAATTTCCCATTTTGAGGATTGGCTGCGCGTCGCGGCATAACCATTCAAGTCTACTGAGAAGAATTCAGGCCGAATTTTTCCCACCTTAACCTGAAAGCCCTGTCGCTCAGGCCAAGGAGCCGGGAGGCTCTGGTAACAACATAGTTGGCCTTCGCCATCGCCTTCTTCAGAAGCTCTTTTTCGAACTCCTCGAAGCTCATACCGCCATCAGGAATGTCGAAATCACTTGGAAGAAAGCGATAGCCTTCTGGTGAATCTGTTTTCAATCCGAACTTTTCCCATCGGTACCAGAAAGTCTTATAACTCATGCCGAGTAGTCTGGCCGCCTTAGCTGCAACGCCGTCGCATTTCATCATGGCCTTTTTGAGCAACTCCTTCTCAACCTCCTCGAAGTTCAAACCGTTTTCCGGGATGTCGATGTCGAAGACACTGCGCCGTTTCGGCGACACAAGCTCTCCTGCTGTGTCAGCCGTCGTGATGACGTCCTTCTCGCACATCAACACCGCTTTTTCTATGACAGACTCAAGCTGCCGGATATTCCCTGGCCAGTGATACTCCTGGAGCGTTCTTATGGCGGGTTCGTCAATCTTCTTTATACGCTTACCGAATTCGCGGTTGTACCTTTCCAAGAAATAACCGGCAAGCTCCGGGATGTCCTCTCTCCTTTCCCGCAGCGGCGGAAGTTGGATCGTCACAACTTTCAACCTATAGAAAAGGTCATCCCTGAATCTACCCTGTTCCATCTCCTCTTCCAAGTTCTTGTTCGTTGCCGTGATGACCCTGACGTCCACCTTGAGAGACTCTCTGCCTCCGAGCCTTCTCACCTCGCGCTCCTGGAGCACTCTGAGGATCTTCGACTGCGTGAGGGCGGGTAGGTCTCCGATTTCGTCGAGAAAAACAGTCCCTCCGTTCGAGGCCTCGAAGAGGCCGACCTTCCGAGCCGCCGCCCCGGTGAAGGCGCCGGGCTCGTAGCCGAAGAGCTCGCTTTCGAGCAGGGTTTCCGGGATGGCGGCGCAGTTGATGGCCGTGAACGGTTTCCCGCTCCGGGGACTGTTGTAATGTATTGCCCTGGCGACGAGTTCCTTGCCGGTACCGCTCTCCCCCAGGATCAGTACGGTGACCGGGCTGGCGGCGACTTTTTTGACCACCGTGATCACTTCGCTTATCGCCCGGGAACGGCCGACGATCCCTTCGAGGCTGAACTTGTCATACAACGCCTTTTGAAGCACGGCCGACCTCTTCAGGAGTTCCGTCCTCTCGACCGCCCTTTTTATTGTGAGCAGGACCACGTCCTTGTCCAGAGGCTTTGTTAGGAAGTCGAAGGCCCCTTTCTTCATCGCCTCCACCGCCGTCGGCACGTCACCGAATGCAGTCATAAGGACGACTGCGGGTTCGGGTTCCATGGTCTTCACCCGACTCATCAGGCTGATGCCGTCCATTCCTTTCATCTTGAGGTCCGTGAGCACCACGTCGGGGTTGTAAGACCGGGCGATTTTCGCCGCCTCCTCGCCGGACGAGGCGGTGAAGGTCTCGTATCCCTCGTCGGCAAGGATCATCTTGAGTATCTCGCGCTGCTTGGGTTCGTCATCCACAATGAGTACGACGGCCATGATCGGTCAGCTGTTCTCCTTGGTACTATTGCCGGTTGATCAACGGTAGGCGAATGATAAAATCACTCCCCTGATTCTCGACGCTGGAAAATTCGACCGACCCGCCGTGTTCCTCGATTATCCGTTTTGTTATGGCAAGGCCGAGGCCGAGGCCGTTTGCCTTAGTGGTGAAGAAGGGTTCGAATATCTTTTCGACATTTTCCTTAGAGATACCCGTGCCGGTGTCGCTGATGTCGAGGCGTAGGTTGCCGTTTTCCGTTGTCGTACGGACGGTGAGCGTTCCGCCCTCTGACATGGCGTGGAAGGCGTTCGTCACGATGTTGAAGACACAGGTCTTCATCAACTCGACGTCGAGCATCACATCCGGCAGGACCTCGTAATTTTCGACGATGGCGACCTTTTCCGAATCCGCCTTCGCCTTCACGATGTCCAGCACATCCTTCAAAACCTGCTCGATGCCAGCGCAGCGGATGTTCATCTTCAGCGGCTTTCCGTAATCGAGAAATTCCGTCACGAGCTTGTCGAGCCTGTGAATCTCCTGCTTGATACCCGACACCAGGGTTTCGAAGCTCGCCGCCTGAGCGCCCTTTCCGGGGGAGTATTTGGCCTTGATGTGGTCGATGCAAAGGCTGATGTAGTTCAAGGGGTTCCTTATTTCGTGGGCGATCGTTCTTGCCAGTTGCCCCAGTGCGGAGAGATGTTCGGCTTCCCGGAGCCTTTCCTCAAGCTGCCTCTTTTCTCTCAACCTCTGGACCATGTTGTTGAAATTCTCCGTGAGGTCGCCGAGCTCGTCTCTGCGGTCGACGGGAAGCTTCACGCTTAGGTCCCCCGCCGCGACCCTTTTCGAGGCCTCGACCACCTGACGAATCGGCTCCGTGTACCAGAGGGCGAGGATAATAGAAATGAAGATACCGAAAGCAATGACAAGCAGAGTTGCTACGATCATCTTGATTGTGTTGCGCTTCTGCACACCGGAGATGTCCTCGGCGTTGATCTGAAGATGGATGTAACCGTAGTGGGTCCGGCCGGCGATGACGGGGATCATGACGTTGTAAGTTTTGCCCTCTTCGGATATCTGCGTACCGAGCGCCGCCTTGATGATCAACTCCTTTCTTTTCGGTCCCACCGGAAGTCCGACTTTCGTGGGGTTGGAGCTGGCGATGATCTGCTCGGTAGCGCTGATGACTGAAATCTCTTCGATTCCTTTGGACTTCAAGGTCTTCAGGTAGGATTCCAGCCCTGACTCCCTGGTAGAATAACTGCCCGTCACCTTCTCGACGCCGACCTGGATGGCCCTTGTCAGCTCCGCCGTTTGATTTTCGAACTCGCGCACGAGCGCTCGCTCCATCTGCCAGTGGAGAGTCAGCAGGATCGAAAGAAGGAGGGCGCTGAGGCAGAGCATCATGAGGATGAGTTTTTTGTTCAGGGAAAGGCCGAGGAAGAAATTTTTTAAGACGTCTATTTTCAAGCGATTGCACATAAACATTCCCACTCACCGCGCTTCACCCGGCACGGAACGGCAAGGATTAGAACATGACAACGCCTCGTCGCTGCGTTGTTTTGGTAAAATTTATCACCGGCCGGAACGACTTGTCAACCATTCACGGTCGCCTTTTATCCTTGACTTTTCTCCCCCCATGACTCAAAAAGCAAGGGCGACCGGAGGATAAGGATGGACTGGCTTTTTGATTTTGTCGATATCGTGCTGCACCTCGACCGCTATCTGGACCTCATCGTCAAGGATTACGGAACATGGACGTACGGCATCCTGATCCTGGTGGTTTTTTGTGAAACCGGCCTTGTGGTAACGCCATTTTTGCCCGGGGATTCACTGCTCTTCGCGGCCGGTACCTTTGCGGCCCTCGGTTCGCTCGAGGTAGAATTGATCGCCCTGTCCCTCGGCCTCGCCGCCGTGACGGGGGATTCGTCCAATTATTGGGTCGGTCGCTACGTAGGCCCAAGGGTGTTTACCCGCGAAAGGTCTCGTCTCTTCAACACGGACCACCTCATAAGGACACAGCGGTTCTACGAAAAGTACGGCCGCAAAACGATAATCCTCTGCCGTTTCATCCCCATCATCCGCACCTTCGCCCCTTTCGTGGCCGGGATCGGGCGCATGCCCTACGGGGTCTTTCTATCCTTCAGCATCATCGGCACGACTTGCTGGATATCGGTTTTTGTGTTCGGTGGTTATTTCTTCGGGAACATCCCTATAGTGAAAAACAACTTTACGGCTGTCATCCTGGGGATAATTTTCGTCTCCATCATGCCGGGATTGGTGGAATTCATCCGCCACCGGTATGGTAAGAGGTGAAAGAATAACGAAAAAAAGGAGAACAAGCGATATGAGAATAACATTCTTTGGAGCGACGAGAGAGGTGACGGGCTCCTGCTGTCATCTCTCGGTCGACGGCATAGAGATCCTGGTCGACTGCGGGATGCACCAGGGAAAGGAAGGGGATTACAAGAATCGGAGGGCTTTCCCCTTCGAACCGCGAAACGTAGGTTGCGTGTTCCTTACCCATGCCCACATCGACCATTCGGGCCTCCTGCCCCGCCTCGTGAGGCAGGGGTTTGAGGGTCGTATCATTGCCACCCCGGCGACGGCCGACCTCGCGGAAATCATGCTCTACGACTCGGCCCACATCCAGGAAAAGGACGCGGAGTGGTTGACGCGGAAGTCCCGGCGCTCGGGGAAGGACGAGGTCGAGGAACCATTGTATACGGTCGATGATGTAGAGGCAATGATACCGCTATTCGACCGTAAGAATTACGGGGAGACGAGAAAACTCGACCGCGGGGTCCGGTACCGCTTTACCGACGCAGGCCACATACTCGGGTCGGCAACCCTGGAGTTGTGGTATTCGGGGCGGGACGGGGATAAAAAGATAGTTCTTTCCGGCGACATCGGCAAGAAAGACAACCCCATCCTCAGAGACCCGTCGCACACGGACCGGACGGATTATGTCGTCGTCGAATCGACGTACGGTAACCGGTTGCACAGGAGGATGGAGGAGAGTATCGACGAACTCGTCGAGGCGATCGAGACCACCTTCGCAAGGGGCGGGAATGTCCTGATACCCGCCTTTGCCGTCGGGAGAACCCAGGACATCCTGTATATCCTGAACAAACTCGTGCGGGAAAGAAGGATACGGCCGCTCGACGTGTATGTCGACAGCCCGCTTGCCGAGGAGGCAACGAAGATATACCTGTCCTACCCCGACTACTACGACGAAGAGGCTATGAAACTTTTCCGCGCTAGGCGCAGCAAGGCCCTAAGACTTCACTTCACGAAGGCTGTTCAGGAATCGCAGCAGATCAACAAGATCCAGTCGGGGGCGGTGATCATCGCCGGGAGCGGTATGTGCGAGGGAGGACGCATCAGGCATCACTTGAAACACAACATATGGCGCCCGGAGTGCAGTATCATTTTCGTCGGCTTTCAGGCGGAAGGGACCCTCGGAAGGCAGATCGTCGAGGGGGCGCAAAGAGTGCATTTTCTGGGTGAGGATTTTGCCGTGAGGGCCAGGGTCTACACGATCGGCGGCTTTTCCGCCCATGGGGACCAGAGGGAACTTTTGGAATGGCTCGGCCTCTTCCAGGCCAAGCCGGAGGTTTTCATCGTCCACGGCGAAGAAAAGAGCGCCCTCGAGTTCGAAAGGGCCGTGAAGGAAAAACTGGGCCTCGTGACCCGCGTGCCTTATACGGGAAACGCATTCGACATCTGATTTCTGCCTTCAGCGACAGCCCGTCCTTCCGGCCATGTCGAGATAAAACCTCGCTCCTTCATGAAGGGCGCCGCCGAGGCCGACGGAGAAGCCGTTTTCATCTTTAACGACCGCTTTTCCGTCCCTGACGTCCCGATAAAGGGTATAGTCGAATGCAATCAGGGCGTGTTTCACGGTCATGCCCTGGAAAACGGTGACGAGTTTGTCATTCACGAAAACGGTCAGTTGCTCCTCCATCAATTCACGAACGCTATCCGGCCATCTACTTCAGGGCGGACCGGCGAATGTCTTTTCAAGTAAGCGACCAAGGCGTCACGCATGTCGTCGCCGTAATGTACGTTCTTACCTTTCCTGAAGGTTGCGAATTTCTCCCCACCGGCTGCAACAAAATCCGTCGTCACGACCCTGTACGATTTATCCGGGCGCAGTGGTCTCCCCCCCACTTCTACCTTCACGACCCGTTTGCCGACGGGCCTCGTCATGTCGTATTTTACCTTCAGTCCGGAAACTTGGAGGATTCCGCGCTCCATCGCAGCGGTCTGCTCGAGGATCAGGAGAATCTGCTTGCCCGTTAGGTCCATGCTCATGAGGACATCGTCGAAGGGAAGCACGGCGTATAATTGTTCCAGGGTTATTTTACCCGCCGGCACATCCGCACGGATGCCGCCGCTGTTGTGAAAGGCGATATCAGCTTTCTCCGCCTCCCTCATGGCGTCGCCGATAAGGTTGCCGATGTTCGATTCTCCTCTGTAATTCCTGATCAGGTCTACCGTCGTTTCACCCACGACAACAGAGAAACGGTCTTTGATCCGGTCATGGTAGCGCTTCACGATCCGGGCGATATCGGTGTCGAAAGGGTCGTTGGGGCCGGAATAGACCTTCCTCAACGCCTTTGCCTTCGTGAACTCTACAATTTTACCGCTGTCGGGGTTTATTTTTAGTCTTAGGACGCCGAGAAAATGGCCGTAGCATCCGGCCTGCACGATGATCGTTTTTCCGACGACGACGGGGGCAGTAACTGCAGTATGGCTGTGGCCACCGACAATGACGTCGATCCCGGGGATTTCTTGAGCTATTTGTTTGTCGTCCTCGAGGCCCACATGGGAGAGAACGATGATCGTCTTCGCCCCCTGCGACTTTGCTTCCTTGATGGCCAGCGGCAGGGCGTCGCCCGCCTTAAGGAAGGTCAACCCCTTCACATTCTCCGATTCTACGATGTATTGGGTTAATTCCGTCGTCATCCCGATGACGGCTATCTTCAGCCCCTTGCGCTCCAGTATTACATAGGGCTTTAGCCACAGTGGGCGCTTTCCGTCACCGTCCCTTATGTTGCCCGAAAGGAAAGGAAAGCGGGCGGCCCGGGAGAGGTCGACAAGGACATTCTGTCCCCAGTCGAACTCGTGGTTCCCGACGGTCATGGCGTCGAACTTCGTGGCGTTCATGACTTCGAGAACGGGCTTCCCGTTGAACTCCTTCGATACCGCCGTCCCCTGGAACATATCCCCCGCCGAGAGCAGCAACGTCCCCCCCGGGTTTTTCTCTCTTTCCTTCTCGACCATTTTGGCCAGCCAGGCTGCGCCCCCCACCGGCCTTTTCTTGTTCACACCTTTCTCGATTTCAGGCATGCTTCGTCCGTGGGTGTCGTTAACATGGAGGATCGTTATTCCGACCGGCGCTCCCGCCGACTCGGCAGAGAAGGGCGTGAGGAAAAAGGCGACCAGGAATAAAAGCAGGATGGATGCCGTAAGTTTTTTCCCGCTGCGCAGCATATTCATTCCTTTCCGAGAAAGCTGTGGTCCATTTTACCTAAGTCACAGCCGTTTTCAAGTTCCGGTCGAATAGCTCTTTCCGGCAAAACGAAAAGGCACCTCCAGGTAAGCGAGTGATGGTCTGAGAAAGCCCCGGAGAAACCGGGACAGAATACACCACTACTTTCTGTCGCCACGCGGGAGAGCCGGGATCAACGAACCGAGAGCAGGCTCATATGAGTAATGCGCTCGTGACCTGCTTTTCTATCTGCTGACAGGATTGGTGGAGCCAGCAAGACACAGGCCATGATGGTTTGGTATGTGTGCAGGTTGTCAGAGTAGAAAGGGCCGCGGAAGGTATTCGCGGCGGAGTGGAAGAGCTTAGATTATCAAGGAATACGCCCTCTCAGAAACGGCCGGCCGGCATTGGACAAACCGTGCCGATGATAGACGCGGGGAAACCCAGAACGCACTGAACGTACTAGATGTGTCGCCCAGACTTTCACCGGGGCGACACATCTAAATGGGGGCAATCACGTTTTCCGACTTTCGACTTTCTATGCTGATTTCACTTTCGGAAAAGACAAAAAAGATCAATTGACCTTTTTTGTCACCTTATCGCCTTTTACCAGGACCTTGTCACCAACATTTAGGTCCTTCAAGCTCGACGAATCTTTAACCTTCACTGTTAGCTGTCCACCCGTGACGTCGTCCAGAATGGTAACATCATTTCCTTCAATTTTTAAAACTGTGCCTTTAACCTCCTGCGCCGAAAAGCCCAAGCCAACTACGCCAAGGGTAAATACAACAGCCACCAACAACATGATCAACTTCTTGGTCTTCATAACATTTGCCTCCTTCATCAGTTTTATGATAGGGATTGCCAAAAGTGTGCCAGAGGGAGGTTAAATCTATCAACGGTTGATATTCAAAGACAATTGTGAATGAGGATTTTGATGCCCCCTTGCAAGGGGACTGTTTTGTATAGGTTGCCATACATTAAAGACATTCTGAGGTGTATAGTTTTCTGTACAGGTTTGTATGGACTACTTCCCTCTATCGGGGTTTTTAAAATCCTCCGGCTTGAGGTTGTGCTTTTTGATGAGATTGTAAAAGGCTTCTATTGACTTGCTGCCGAGGCGGGTCGATGCGGACTAAGGCAGACGCCTTGGTCTCCCTCCAGTAGCTTTTTGGCATTGACGACTGCCTGGGAAAGATCCTGTTCGGGATGTTTCGAAATTGCTCCGTGACCAGGATAAATCACCGATATCTTCCTCGTTTGCAGGCACATAATGGAATTGATGTAATCTCCCAAGCTTCCGGATTCGGCGATGTAGGAAAGGACACCTCCGGCAAAGAGTGTATCTCCTGAAAAGAGGACCCTGGTCGTTGATTCATATATGCAGGTAGATCCCGATGTATGTCCGGGAGTATGAATCACTTCGAGGCTGTGGCTGCCGAGATCGAAAAGGAACCGGTTTTCCAGCCAGAGGTGTACTTGAAGGGGAACCTCGTTCAAGTCACGGGAGCGATAGAGGGTTACGTAGTGATCCCCGAGCGTGATCTTGGTTGCCGCAGACCGATGGGCGGCGACGAAAGCGGAATCCTGGAAATAGCGATTCGCACCGATATGATCCAGGTATTCGTGCGTGTTGATGACCAACTCGATGTCCTTCAATTTCAATCCTAGACTGAAAAACTGTTCCTGAAGAGAAAGAAAACTTGAATCAAGGCCCGAATCAATCAAAACATTTTTGCTTGTGGCACGAATCAAATAACTGTGGCAGTCGCTCGCCCGACCACCGAGCGAGTAGATACCCTGTTCAATTTCTTCTATCTTTTCATTTTTCATTATGGTCACCATCCTTTAAGCTCGCTTTCGCCTGATCCATGGTATGACAGATGTCGAAAATAGTTCCGAGACGCAGTTCCTGAAAATAACAGTACAATCTTGGTTTCAAAGAACAAAACCTGACGGATATGCCCAGGAACTGACATTCTTTCTTGATAGTATTGATGATTCCCAGGACGCTGGGATTTTGTTCCTCTTTCAGGCCGGACATATCGACAATCACCCCTCTTGAAGAGTCATCGATGTTTCTGATGAGCTTCTCCCTGCTTAAGAGCCGCTCATTCGCCCCGGTTGTGCCGGACATCCTGAGGATCAGGCAAGACCTCTGATGCTCAAACTGAAAATCCATGTAGCCTCCAACTTTCTGTTGATCTATCCTCCCATTGGCAGGCCGCATTCTTCCTTCATACACAGGCGCACAATGTTCTTCAGTTGCTCCTCCTGCAAGGGAGGAAAATTGTACTTCGCGCTTTCGCAAAAGCACCCTTTTCTAACATTACGGCAGCGAATCGCGCCTGCCCTGATGAACCTTGTTACGGCATCTTCGCCGTTCTTCGCCTCAACCCTTATTTCATAGTTACAAGGGACGGGACATGCAAATGAATAGATCATGGTCTCACGCTCCTTTCTATGGGGTAATATTGTGCAGCTTCGGAACTCGATACTGACAATGTTAGAAGGCAAAAGATATGCCAGAGGAAGGTTTGATCTTATTAGTAATTCGATATTTAAGAGAAAATGTAGGGAGGCTCGGACGAATGCCTTTTCAAAGAAATAGCTTTTTATATGCTTTACCGGACAGAAAAGGCGTTCCGGGAGGTATGGATTATTGTACAGATAGCTTTTGGATTACTTATCCTCATCCGGATTCTTAAAATCCTCCGGTTTGAGGTTGTGCTTTTTGATGAGATTGTAAAGGTCGGCACGATATTTTCCCGCCAGTTCTGCCGCCTTGCTCACGTTACCTTTGGTGAACGCAAGGAGGCGAACCAGGTAGCCCCTTTTAAACTCTTCGACCGCTTCTTTAAAATGTTTTAACGGCTCGACAGGAAGGTCTTTTGTGGGGAGAACAATCTCTTCACTTATGACGTCATGTTGGGTTATGACGACTGCATGCTCGATCGCATTCTCCAATTCCCGCACGTTCCCTGGCCAATCGTAGAGCATGAGTTTTTGCATGGCCATGGCCGAAATGTTTTTTATATCTTTTTTCATCCTCTGGCTAAACTCTTTCAGAAAATGCTCCGCCAGAGGGGGTATGTCCTCTTTCCGCTCCCGTAACGGCGGAAGATGTATTGGTACGATGTGGATCCTGTAGAAGAGGTCTTCACGGAAAGAACCGTTTTTTACCTCAGCCGCCAAATCTTTATTGGTGGCCACGATCACCCTCACGTCCACGTCCACCGGTTTCCCACTGCCCAACGGGTAAAATTGTTTCTCCTGTAAGACCCTCAGGAGTTTTGCCTGAACAGCAAAGGACATATCCCCGATCTCATCCAGAAAGATCGTTCCCTGGTGGGACTGGGCAAAAAGTCCTTCATAGCTCCTCTTGGCGTCTGTAAATGCCCCTTTTTCATGGCCGAAGAGTTCACTTTCGAGGAGAGTTTCAGGGATAGCTGCACAGTTGATCGCTACTAAAGGCTTATCTCTTCTTCCACTGGCAAAATGGATGGCCTTCGCGATCACCTCCTTGCCCGTACCGGTCTCTCCAAAAATGTAAATGGTGGAATCGGTCCCGGCAACACGGGATACCAGCTCCAACACCTCCTGCATCTTTTTACTTCTTGCCACAATGTTCTGAAAATCATATCTCCCTTTCAGAAGTCCCTCAAGCCTTCTCACTTCGGAGACAAGCCTCTGATTCTCTATTGCCTTTTCTATCTGCAATAAAAGCTCGTCAGGGTCAAAGGGTTTGGTAAGGTAGTTAAAAGCCCCCTTCTTTACTGCCTCCACCCCGCTTTCAATACTACCGTGAGCAGTAAGGATGATAATCGGCATGTAGGGGTTGATCGCGTGCATTTCCTCCATCAAAGAGATGCCGTCCTTGTGGACAAGCTTGAGGTCAACGATGGAAAGGGCGAATGTCTCCTCTCTCATATTCGTTATTGCTTCGTCTTCGTTCAATGCCGTGACTACGGCATAGTCTGCCAGCTCGAGCCTCATCCTTATTATCTTCAGGAAATTACTGTCGTCATCCACCACTAATATCCTTTTTCGAGATGGGGTGGTCATTTTGAAATCTCCTTCTTTTTTTCGTCTATCTCTATGTCTACTTGCTTCGATTTCCTGATAGTTTTGTTTAACTCCTCAATTTCTTTCATTAATCGCTCATTCTCCTCCCGTGATTTTCTTAGCGACTCGTTTACTTCTTCAATTTCTTCGTTCATCCTCTGGATGTCGTGAATCAGTCCACTCCATATTTTAGCCTGAGGAGCAAAGGGGCTCTGGGGAAAGAGCTTAACCAGCCCTTCGAAGTGATCGAGTGATTTTCGTAAGTCTCTTCCTCGGTATCCATGATGAGCGTAAATGAGAGCCATGTTGAAGAGGGCTTCGTCACCAGGAGGGATGTTGTCGCACAATGATAAGACCGCCTGGTTTTCCTTAAGAGACCCCTCATAATCCCCCTGTTCAAAAAGATTCTGGGCCGCTAACAGGTGTTCGCGGCCTTTCATTCTTGTTTCCAACTCTATGAGAGTGGCACAACCGGTGAAAGACAGGAAGATCACGCAGGCAATAAAAAGATAAAGGTACTCCCATGTCCTACTTCGCTTTCTACCCAAACCTTACCTCCATGAGCAATTATGATATGTTTAACGATTGCCAACCCTAGGCCCGTTCCCTTAATCTTATTGTAGCTCGTAATGTTGGCCTGCTTGAATTTATCGAAGATTCCGCTGAGGTCTTCTCTTGGAATGCCGGGCCCTGTGTCTGCCACAGATACCCTAACCCCTCCGCCAATGGATTGGGCGGTTATCGTCACATAACCGCCTACCGGTGAAAATTTAACGGCATTCCCGGTCAAATTCCTGAGGGCCTGGAGAATCCTTTCCTTATCCATTTTGACATAAGGTAAATCCAGGGGGGCTTCCACATTGACTGTCACGTTCTTAGCCATCGCCAGGGGTTCCATGCCGGAAGCAACTTTTTGTATAAGGGGTTTGATATCCGATGTTTCAAAGCTCAAGGTCATCATTCCCGCTTCCATTTTCGAGACGTCCAGCAGGGAGTTAACCAGATCCACCAGACGGTTGCTCTCCTCGGCTAAGATTGTGAGAAGTTCTTTCCGCTTTTCTTCAAACCCAGCTCCTATGCCTTTCAACAGAAGGTCGATTCCTTCTTTGATCGAGGCAAGGGGCATGCGTAATTCATGGGCCATCAATGAGAAGAAGTCGGACTTTATCTTGTCCATCTCCCTCAGCTTGCTGCACATAAGGTTGAAATCCTGCGCCATGTCTTGTATCTCGGGCGGAGAGGAGAGGTCCAGGTTGCACTCGAAATCCCCTCCGGCAACTTGCCTCGTTTTTTTTCTCATCAAGGAAAGAGGCTTGGTAATTCCTCTGGTGATGAAAATCGAAATGACAATTCCCAGAAGGATAAAGCCTGCGCTCATGATTATTGCGGCCTTACTTGCCTTCGCTCCGGACTCTCCGAGCTGTTTTATCTTTTCGTAGGTATCCTGCTCTGTGTAAATCTTCAAATTCCTCAGTTCCCGCAATATCTCGTCAATCGCCTTGTTTTTTTTCTCACGGAATCTGTTTTGAGGATAGAGTTGATTTCTGTGTATAAATTTCAATTCCTTATTGAACGCGGATTTATAACGTTCATGGCAATCTTTTATCCTGATTAGCGCCTCCCTCTTACGGGCAGTATCAGCCACAGACAGCGCCTCATCGATAAGTTTACTTACCTCCCCGTCGGCAAGCATATACTGACTGTAGAGTTCTTTATCCTTTGTGAGTATGTATTTCTTTTCATAACGTGCTTGCGTAAGGACGGAATCAACGAGCTTTTGCTGGAGATCCTTCATCCGGTTGTCGACCTGCAAGATACGGTCTGTCACTTTACGGAAAAGGGAAAGCTGCGAAATGGCGTAAGCACTGACTGCCGCCACGGGAATGAATATGGCGAGGTAGCCGATAACCATGCGGACAAGAATTGTCGACCTCATTTTTCTACTCCAGAAATATCCGGCAATGAATTTTCCGAGTCCCTCGATTTTTCATGTCTTGAATTCTGCAACGAGCACGGTGTGGTCAGAAGGCTTTTCCGCCCGCCTCACCTCCATGTCGATATAAGCATTCACTGCCTTTTCCGCCAGAATCGGCGTGGCCAGAATATGATCGACCCTCCAACCCAGGCCCCTCTCCACCGACCGGGGAACGCGGTAATCAAAAAACGTATAGTGGCCGGGCTCTCCGGCATGAAATTTCCTAAAGACGTCTACAAACCCCCAGGCCTTCAGGCTATCGAAGGCCTCCCATACCTCGGGATTAAAGTCCACGTGTCCAAGGAGTCTTTTCGGGTTGTGGACGTCTATCTCCTCCCGCGCCACGTTGAGGTCCCCGCAGCAGACCAAGGGCTGTATGCTGGAGTAAAACCTGTTGAGCAGCGCGAGCAGGCGGCGGAACCACTCGAGTTTGTACTGAAACCGCGGGTCCTCCCTGCTCGTCCCCTGGGGTACGTAAGCGTTCAAAATCGGTATCCCCGAGAAAACACCATGGATCAGCCTGTCTCTATCCGGCGGTCCCCCGTCTTCAAAACCGAAGCAGACATCCCGGGGCTCCTCGAGAGAAGCCACGGCAACGCCGTTGTAACGGCTTCCGCCGCTGAATACTACATGGTAGCCAGCCTCATGAAATTCCTTGGCCGGGAAACTGTCGTTTTCCACCTTTGTTTCCTGAATACAAAGAACGGCCGGCCGGTTTTTCTTCAACCATGCGGTCACAATGGGCAAGCGGGAACGGATAGAATTCACGTTGTATGTGGCAACCTTGAAAGAGTTCATGCTGAGGTCCCCTTCTGTAACGGCTACGAAAGAAAGCAACTCATGCTTTCTAATATCACGGCTCGCTACACCCCACAAGGTACTGTTGCTGGATAAAAAAGACCGATAATTCCGGCTTGATTAATCCGGCTCTTTGGCATAAGAGAAATATCGTAAGCTGCTCTCGCAGTCGTACTTTCGGCATAAACTTCAACGGCGGTTTCCTTCGAACCAACGGGTCGGTACTATGACAGGAGAAAAGGACAGCTCCCGGCATTCTTTCTGGATCACGGTGAAGGGCTATCGCCTTGCGGCCGAGGTCATCAAGCCCGTCGGATTCTCTCCGGACAAAAGGTTACCCACCCTGCTTTTTCTCCACGAAGGCTTGGGTAGCATCGGCCAATGGAAGGATTTCCCCCTCGCTCTCAGCAAGGCGGCTCACCTCCAGGCTCTCATCTATGAGCGCCGGGGTCACGGCAAATCCGACCCACTCCGGGGGAAAAGAGAGGTAAACTACCTCCACGAGGAAGCGCTGGAATATCTTCCACAGGTCATGAAGGAGATGGGGATCAAAAAGGCCATACTGGTCGGGCACAGCGACGGTGGTTCCATTGCGCTGATCTATGCGGCCGCCCACCCTGGGAACGTCCTCGGCGTCATCACCGAGGCGGCCCACGTTCTCGTCGAGGACATAACGATCAGAGGTATCAGGAAGGCGGTACGAGTCTATGAAACGTCAGACCTCCGCGAACGCCTGGCCCGTTACCACGGAAACAACACGGACCTGGTGTTCAGGGGATGGGCCGACACATGGCTGGCACCGGAGTTCCGCAACTGGAATATCGTCGAATACTTGCCAAAAGTCGCAGCACCTGTCCTTGCTATCCAAGGATTCGACGATGAATACGGGACGACCGCCCAGGTGGAGACGATCGTGGAAAAAGTTTCCGGCCGGGCGGAAGGCAAGGTCATTTTCAACTGCGGTCACACCCCCCATGATCAGGCCCGCGAGCGGGTCCTCTCCGAAATGTCACGGTTCATCGCCTCTCTCGTGAAGATAAAAATCCGTTGATAATCATAACCCTGTGAGATAGCGTGTTGCCATGAAGAGATGCTTTGCGGGGTTATCTTTCCTGCCGATCCTCGTCGCCATACTGTTTTTAGGTTGTTCCGGGTCGAAAGGAGTCGATGAAGAGAGGGGCCCAACGGCGGATACGGGCCCGGCTTACGGCGACGTCCTCGTGGAAGGTTCCATCGGAGACGCGAGCAACCTCATACCCATCCTTGCCTCCGACAACACATCGCACTCGATCGCGGCCCTGATATACAACGGCCTCGTCAAATACGACAAAGACCTGAACGTGGTCGGCGACCTGGCCCAATCGTGGGAGGTATCGCAGGGAGGGCTCGTCATCAATTTCCACCTGAGAAAGGGCATAAGATGGCACGACGGTAAGCCTTTTACGGCCGACGATGTGCTTTACACGTACAGGGTCACCATCGACCCGAAGACCCCGACCGCATATTCGGGAGACTTCCTCAAGGTGAAAAAGGCCGAGGTGATAGACCCGTACACCTTCCGGGCGACTTACGACAGACCCTTCGCGCCGGCCCTCACGAGCTGGAGCACAGCGATTCTTCCCAAGCATCTCCTCGAGGGCGCGGACATCACCCGGACACCTCTTTCCCGACGTCCCGTAGGAACCGGCCCTTACATGATCAAGGAGTGGGTTACGGGGCAGAAAATCGTCCTCGTCTCCAACCCGGACTACTGGGAAGGAAGGCCTTACATCGACGGCTACATCATGCGGATAATCCCCGACATGGCCACTATGTTTCTCGAACTGAGGGCGGGGGGTATCGACCGGATGGACCTAACGCCGCTGCAATTCACACGGCAGACGGAAACAGGATTCTTCAGGAAGAATTTCCGAAAGTACCGATATCTGTCGTTCTCCTACACCTATCTGGGTTATAACCTGAAAAATCCCCTCTTCGCCGATAAGCGCGTCAGACAGGCCATCGCTTACGCCATCGACAAGGACGAGATCATACAAGGCGTCCTTCTTGGATTAGGGAAGGAGGCGACAGGACCTTACAAGCCCGGCACCTGGGCCTACAACCCCCATGTCAGGCGATACCCCTACGACCCAGCCAAGGCCCGGGAGCTTCTTGCCGAAACCGGCTGGACCGACCGGAACGTAGACGGGTTCCTGGAAAAGGACGGAAAGGCCTTCTCGTTCGAAATCATCACCAATCAGGGAAACGAGGTCAGGAAAAAGACGGCAGAGATCATCCAGCGTCGCCTCGCCGACGTCGGGATCGAGGCCAAGATCCGCATCATCGAATGGGCGGCCTTCGTCAAGGAGTTCATCAATAAGCGGAAGTTCGATGTCACAATCCTCGGCTGGACGATCCCCCTCGACCCGGATATTTACGATGTGTGGCACTCGAGCAAAACGGGACCGGACGAACTGAACTTTATCTCTTACAAGAACGCGGAAGTAGACGGTCTCTTGGAAAGGGGACGGAGCACCTTCGACATGAAGTTACGGAAGAAATGCTACGACAGGGTTCAGGAGATCCTTGCCGAGGAGCAACCTTATACCTTTCTGTACTGCCCGGATGCGCTGCCGATCATAAGCGCAAGATTCCGAGGGATAGAGCCAGCCCCCATCGGAATCGGCCACAACTTCATCAAGTGGTATGTCCCCCGGGAGGAGCAGAAACTGGTCATGACCAGGTAGACGAAGGGAAGGCTCCATGGAAGCGAAACGCACGATTTTTTTCGTATCAGAAAGCACGACCATAGCGGCGGAAACACTGGGACACAGCCTGCTCGTTCACTTCGAGCACATCAAATTCGACCCGGTCACCGTCCCTTTCGTGGATACAGTTGAAAAAGCGAACGAAACGGCCGCTCAGATCAACGCCGACGCCCGGGACAAGGAGTTTCCGCCCATCATCTTCAGCACGCTCCTCGAGAAGGAAGTCCGAACGGTCATCATGAAGAGCGAGGGAATCGTGTTCGACATTTACGACGCCTTCATGGATCGTATCGAGGATGCGCTCCATATGCGGTCGACCTCCGGAATCAGTCGCGCCCATGGGCTGCTCGACGACAGCATGTACAACATCCGCATCGACGCAGTCAATTACGCCCTGCGTAACGACGACGGTATTTCGACGAAAGACTATGACAAGGCCGACGTGATCCTCATCGGCGTGTCGCGCACCGGCAAAACCCCGACCTGCCTCTATCTCGGCTTACAGTTCGGCATCTACGCCGCAAACTACCCGCTCACCGAAGAAGACCTCTACATCGAATACAAGAAGGTCCCCGGCGTCCTGCAACCTTACCGCGATAAACTCTTCGGACTCACCATCAACCCCGAACGACTGCAAAAAATCCGCTCCGAGCGTATGCCCGACAGCCGTTATTCCTCTTTTGTCCAATGTCAACGGGAGCTGGCCATGGCCGAGTATCTTTTCGTCTCGAAGAATATCCCCTTCCTCAACATAACGAGCATGTCGGTGGAGGAAATTGCCGCGACGATCATGCACAAATCGAGGCTTCCGCGGCGGGCGCTATGAACATTCGCAAGCCCCGGTGCAAAGGCCTCATTCACGGGTCTTCAAGTTTTTCAACAGAAAACTTCTGAATTCCTCGTAATCTGCCGAGAGCTCGGTCGGCTCACCTTTCCGCATGTCTATGTCCATCATACCGGACGGCAACTCCGGTACGACCCCGATGAGCCCGACTATTTCGTCGGGAAATTTGGCCGGATGGGCCGTCTCGAGACAGACGCAGAGCGGAAAGTCACCGCGGGCGGCGAGGTAATCTTCCAGTCCCTTCCAACCGACCGCACCATGGGGTTCAAGCACCACCCCGTAGCTCGCATAAACCCGCTTGATCGTCTGCCTCGTCTCTTCATCGGTCACGCTCACGGAAAAGATCCGCCGCCTCATCTCCTCCATGTCAGGGTAATGGTGCACCGTCCCGTTGCGGTCTACCGTGCCGCCGTAAAGCTCGAAGAACCGCGCGAGGTTACTCGGATGACCCACGTTCATGGCGTTCGAGATACAAGACTTCGAAGGAGACAATTTCGCGTAGCGGCCTGTTTTGAGAAAGCTGGGAAATTCGTCGTTCTCGTTGGTGGGCATGACGAGTTTCCTGACGGGGAGTCCCATACGGCGGGCGTATTCGCACCCGAGGGCGTTGCCGAAATTCCCCGACGGCACGGAAAAAACAATCTCTTCCCCCGGCTTCGCAAGCTGGGCGTAGGCATAGACATAATAGACAATCTGAGGGAGTATCCTCCCGAAGTTTATCGAATTCGCCGAGGTCAAGTTCAGACCTTCAAGGGAGCTGTCCGAAAAGGCCTGTTTCACCAGGTCTTGACAGTCATCAAACTTTCCGTCAACCGAGATCGCCAGGACATTGCCGCCGATCGTGTCTAACTGCTTTTTCTGCCTGCCGCTCACTTCCGCCCTAGGATAAAGAATGTATACGTCGATTCCTTCCACCCCTTTGAATGCCTCTCCCACGGCGCTTCCCGTGTCGCCGGAAGTCGCTACAAGGACGTTCAACCTGCTTCCCCGAACCCGAAAGTGACTCATCAGACGGGCCATCATCCGAGCGGCGAAATCTTTAAAAGAGGCGGTCGGCCCTCGGTCCAATCGCATGATGTATTTCCCGTCCATTACGCGCTCAAGCGGCACACCGAAGGGATATGAATCGACAACGACCTTCGCCAGAACATCACCGGACACCTCTCCCTCGAGAAAAGCCCGCGAAACAAGCATGGCAGCATCGACGTACGACCTTCCCTTCAAAGCAAGAATGTCGTCCAGGTCGAGCGTCGGGATGGGGTCAGGCATGAAAAGCCCCTCGTCCGGGGCTTGACCTTGAAGCAGCGCCTCCCGGAAAGAAACTGTCTCTTTGAATGGAACGACCCCGGCAACGGAGTCGAGATTCCTGTTCGTGCTGTAATAACTTATCTTCATGACCATGTCACAAAACTCCTCTTATTGCCGACGATTTATGTCCACTGGTATCTGTTGCCGCCTTGCATAGTCGATGAACAACCGGTGACACTGCATTAAATCTAATCGGCGCCTGTAAATCAAATAAAAAGACCTTTCGAACGGACATCTTCTGACTGTTATACCGAATAGTAGTCCTTGCCGCATCTCCCTTGCGACCGCATGGATAGAGATGACGGAAGCCCCCAGGCCCGCGATGACCGCCTCCTTCACCGCCTCCGAGCTGCCGAGTTCTGCTACAACGTTCAGGTCTGCAAGGTTCAATCCCTCGTTTTGTTTCAAACAGGACTCCACGACCTCTCTCGTTGCAGAACCCCTTTCTCGGGTCACAAGAGGTTCCTTCATGAGTTCCTTCACCGAAACCGATTTTCTCTTCGTCCAGGGATGTCCGGCGGGGACTACGAGAATCAACCGGTCGGGCCAGAAGGCCTCGGCGTATATCCTCCGGCCGGGCGGCGATTTTCCTACGAACCCTATGTCCGCTTCGCCGTTCAATATGCTGTCAAGGGCTTTTTCGCTGTCCATCGAATCGACGCGCACCTGGATACCGGTACAAACCTCCTGAAAACCCTTCAGGATTCGGGGTAGTATGTACGTCGCCGGGATAGTGCTTGCAGCCACAGTCACAACACCGCCTGCGTTTCCCCTCGCATTTTCTATCTTTTCCTTCACCTCATCTCTCAACCTGAGTATCCGCCCCGCATAATCATGCAGGATATTTCCTTCCGGCGTCAGGGAGAGCCCCGCCCCACCCCGGTTTACGACCTTCGCGCCCAGCACCTCCTCGAGGTTCTTGATGTGCTTCGTCAAGGCCGGCTGGGTGAGGAGCATTTTCTTCGCCGCCCGGCTGAAGCTCCGCTCCTCGACCAAGTGAACGAGGGCCTCCATCTGCTGGAAGGTGATGTTCTTGAATCCGTCGTATTTCACGGCCGATTCATACCATAAGTCCCGGCAATACACAAACGCAGTCGATAACTTTTATTGATTTGACATATTCCTTTTATTCAACATAGAAACCGTGCGAAGGAAATCTCGCAAAAAATATCTCGATCAAACAGGGGGCGCAAGTGATGAAAGATTTTCTGTCATCCAGCACAGGAATCGTCACGGCGGGAGGAATCATAGGGGCGGTCGCGGCTTATCTCGTCTATCTCGGCAACCCACCGAACATGGGTGTCTGTGTGGCCTGTTTCACCCGTGACACGGCGGGCGCGATCGGCCTTCACCGGGCGGGTGCCGTGCAGTACATTCGTCCCGAGTTGATAGGTTTCGTCTTCGGTTCTCTGGTGTCAGCCCTCGCCTTCCGGGAATTCAGGCCCAGGGGAGGGTCGGTACCGCTGATCCGTTTCGTCCTCGGCTTCTTCGCTATGGTGGGGGCACTGGTGTTCCTCGGTTGTCCCTGGCGCGCCCTCGCCCGGCTGGCAGGCGGGGACCTGAACGCCGTCGTCGGTATCGCGGGTCTTGCGGCGGGAATTGCCGTAGGCGTATGGTTTCTTAAAACCGGTTACAGCCTCGGCCGCTCGGCACCGAGCCGTACCGCCGTGGGATTGGTCATGCCTGCCTTCATGCTTTTTCTTTTCCTTCTCGTCGCTCTCGAAGTCAAATTCACGTCCGACGGGCCTGTCTTCTTCAGTAGTGCAGGCCCCGGCTCCATGCACGCGCCACTCTTCCTTTCCCTCGGCGCCGGATTGCTCGTAGGAGTCCTTGCCCAAAGGACAAGATTCTGCACAATGGGTGCCCTTCGCGACGTCATCCTGATAAAAGATTTTCACTTGTTGAGCGGGGTCATTGCATTCGTTGTGGCCGCCTTCGCCGTCAACTTTCTGATCGGGAAGGTCAACGTCGGTTTCGCACAGCAACCCATTGCGCATTCCAATCACCTTTGGAATTTTCTCGGGATGGGCTTATCGGGCTTGTGTTTCGCCCTTGCCGGCGGCTGCCCGGGACGACAATTCTTCATGTCCGGCGAAGGAGACGCCGACGCGACTGTTTTTATCTTCGGAATGCTGATGGGAGCGGCCTTCGCCCACAATCTCGATTTTGCGGCCGCCCCGGACAAGTTTGACAGGGCGGCGCAGCTTCTCGTGACCGGCGGTCCTTCCGCATGGGGTCAATCGGCCGTCCTCATCGGCCTTGTCATCACCCTTGCTATAGGTTTTTCCATGAGAGAGCGGATTCGGTAAAAAAAGGAGGTTTTTATGCCGGAGACAATCGACACACGCGGTCTTTCCTGCCCGGAGCCCGTCATCCTTGTAAAGAGGGCCATCGACAGGGACAGATTTCCGATAGAAGTAACCGCAGACTCGCAAACGGCAAAAGAAAATGTGACCAGGATGGCAATTCATTCCGGCTGTTCCGTCACGTGTGAAACGCAGGGCGACACGTTCCTGCTCAGGATTGATAGGGGTGTTTAGTGGTCTTTGGTCTCAAGAAGAAAGAGCAGTCGGAAGGCGGCATAATTCTCTTCAACAATGTCGAAGAAGCCATCACAGCAGAAAGACTCTTGATGTCGGCCGGTTACGAGGTCAGGCTCGTCGCGCCGCCGCCCGCCCTCCGCAAGGGTTGCGACCTGGCCGTGGAGATCAACTTAGTCGAGCAGACGGGTATCGAACGTTTGCTCGCTGAAAAGAAGGCCGGCTATCTGGAAATAGTGCCCGTAAAAGGCAGAGGCACTCTGCTCGGCGTCGTTAAGGTAACCGATTTCGGCGAGGCCGTGATGGTCAAGGCAGGAAACATGAAACTCACCTTCGAAAAAGAATCCGGCACGGTCGTGAACGTCTCGGGGGGCGGATGCCCCGACATTCCTTACCTACACGCCTACCTTATCGGCAAGAAACTGACGGAAGTGCGGCGACCGAAGGAATACGGCTATACCCTGTGCTCTCTCATGCTCGACACGGCCTTCATCGAGTCTCTGGACATCTGGAAAAACAACGGAGGTAGGAGTTGACATGCTGCTCGTCTGCGGGGCTATACCGGATGAGGATTTTCCCTTGACTATCGGACCCGCCGCCTTCGACGGAGAGTCGTTGTTGCTCGACGGGAAAGCCCTCTCCTGCACGCAGGGAACGGCGGCCCTCGTCGGCGCCGCCTGCAAAGTGACGGCCTATCTGGGAGCGGCGGCACCCCGGGCGCTCCTCGTGGGCGATAGGGGCACGGGCAAGGGAAGTCGCTCTCTCTATGAATACCTGATCCGTAACCTGCCGTCGATCTCTCCCCGCGTCCTGGTTCTTCACTACATGCTCCCGGTCATGGGCCTGATGAAGAGAGTCGTCGAATCCTCCGAAAGGTGCCCGAGGAAGCCCGTTTTGATCGCCGACGCCGCGGCCATGTACGCCGCAAAGGCCGCCGGACTCGCCCTCCGGTTCGACATTTTCACCCCCGACCACTCCGAGATGGCCTTTCTCGCCGACCCCGAGGCATCGCATCCGGCCTATGTCAGCCGTCACCTTTTCGAGTCGAACGGCGCCATGATCCCGAAGCTTGCCCTAGCCGCCCATCGGCACGGGGGTGCCGCGAAAATGCTGCTGGTTAAGGGAGCCACGGACTACATCGTGGAGGACGGACGGGTTGTCGGCAGCGTCTCGGCGCCGGAAATCCCCGCTCTCGAAGCGATCGGCGGGACAGGCGATACGGTCACCGGGATTCTGGGCGCGTTCATTTACGCCGGGTATGAATTCCGGGAGGCGGCAAACCTGGCGGCAAGGATCAACCGGCTGTCCGGCCTGCATGCGGCGGCAACGCCGTTCACCAAGATCAGGCAGATCATTGCCGCCATCCCCGCCGCACTCGAAGACTGCTTTCGGTCAAATTTTATAACGCAACAGGGTCCCGATGTGGGAGATCTCTCCTAATCGAGGGTGGTCGGTGGTGATGTATTTAATCTCTCCTCTTTGCAAAAGAACTTCTTGCATGGCTTCCTCTACCACATCTTCCACCGAAAGAGCCTCCTTTCCGCAAAAGGAACAATCTCCCTCCCTTAAAGATAAGTAGGCACAATCCTTACAGATATATCCCGGCATGGAGTAATCATCATCTACTACCAAGACCTGGCAGGCCCCAAAGGGAATAGCCCGCAAAACATTGTCTATCCCCTTAATAGCCAATCCCCCTTTATTCACGGTTTCCACGACATCCTCTAAAATTTTACCGTCTTCTTCTTCTTCTATTTTTCTCTCCGCCCTCAACGCCGCATCGACGATATCTTTTATGTGATCTTTAGGGCTGAGGTCTAACCTCCCTTTTACCCGCGGCTGTAAATAGCTATGGAGAACGGGGAAGAAAAACGAACAATCTTCTGCTCTAATGCCTATAAGAAGATACTCGAAATGACCCCTCCTAAAATGTTCCAGCACATTATCGGCTACCCTTTGATAATGACGGATGATTTTATTCTCGATACTTCTTTCGATCCTGCGCTCCTCTAAACCGTACCAGCCACCCTCTTTTACTTTGCCTCGGACACCGGCGGAATGATACGTCTCATGCTCCAATATTTCCCCCATGTACACCTCCAGCAGGCGAGCTTCCCGCTGGTCCAACAAAACCAACATCAGTCGATGGTACTCGTCTAAGATAGCTACCAGCGGACGTACATAAGGGTCAGGGTCCACCGCTACCTGAGACTTAACCGGCTGGGCAACACGGTAGACCTGGAAAAAATCACGCGCTGCATCGGCTATCACTACCAACCCTCTTACCCTTCCCTTCAACTCAAAACGATTAGCCACAACGTCTTCGATCCTCTTGAAATCCTCTTTTACCTTATTCAGCAGTTCCTTTGGTAAACCCTCTTTATCTAAAGATTGCTGTTTGTCGCGAAGCAAATTACGGGCTATCGCCTTGTATTTAATGGGGGAAATGCGGCGAGCATCCACATTGAGATAAAAAGAGGTGACTAAAGTTTCTGCAGGCGCAATTTCTAAAAGTTCTTTGATATCGTTTATGGTGATTATATTGCCGTTCACTTCTTTCTTTCCTCCATTTTTTTATTTAAAGTGCATCGCTTTGATTCTTTAAAACGATAACTTATTGTTTTATCCGTAAATTTATTAGTGGAAGGCTCTCCGAAGCGAGAAAGGCCATTCATATTATCCACTACACTGGGCAGACACGCCACATGCGTATTACATTTTTCTGGTATATTCAATACAACAATGCTTGTATCTTCGTCTTTTTTGTCTTGACAGAACAATCATATTCTTGTATGAAATCTAAGTTTAAATAAGCGCAAAGAGACACATCAATCCATATTCTCAAATAGTGACCTGGTCGGTACGTCGATTTTTCAGCGGCGTTCGCGTAGATGTCGTTTTCGTAACCACACAAAGAAAGGGAGGTATAGGTTTATGGCGTTAGATTTTAGTTTCACCGAAGAACAAAGGATGCTTGAAGACAGCGTATACAAGTGGGCTACATCATGGTTGGAGCCTCAGATGGAACACGCCTATGAAGTTGACGAGATGCCTAAAGATCTGTTCAAAGAACTCGGCAATCTCGGCGTGAACGGAATCGTTTTCGAGGAAAAATACGGCGGAGCCGGCCTTGGTTACGTCGAAACGTTGCTGGTTTATGAAACGATCGCGCGCGTCAGCAACGCCCTGTCGATGACGGTGGGCGCAAGCCAGACCCTCTGCTTCGACAATTTCCGCCGCAACGCCACTGATGCACAAAAGATGGAAATTTTACCGAAATCTTGTTCGGGCGAGTTCATCGGTTGCCTTGGGATCACCGAGCCCAACGCCGGTTCGGACGCCATGAGCATGGCGACGAAGGCGGTAAAGAAAGGCGACAAATACATAATCAACGGCAGCAAGATATTCATCACCAACGCACCCGTAGCAGACCTTATGCTCTTCTACGCGAAGACCGACCCCGAAAAAGGACCTCATGGAATTTCCACGTTCTGGTTCTATCCGAAGACGACGAAGGGAGTCACCATCGAGAAAATAAAGAAATGGGGAATGAGGACATCTCCGACAGGGCTGGTCACCTTCGATGACATGGAAATCCCCGAAGGAAACCTGGTCGGCGGCCTGAATAAAGGCGTCGCCGTTCTCACAAGCGGCCTCTGCACTGAAAGAATCACGCTCAGCGGATGCAGTCTGGGTTCACAGAGATCCTGCCTCGAGCTGAGCCTCAAGTACGCCAAGGAAAGAGTCCAGTTCGGCAAACCGATCATCTCCTTCCAATCCATCCAGGAAAAGATCGCCAATATGTACACCGGATATCTTGCCTCCAAGTGGATGGCTTACAGCGCGGCGGCATTCTGCGATACGCTGGAGAACAAAGTAGGTGGAAAGGGTACGGACCTCGATCGGATGGCTGCTGCTTCACTGCTGTATTGCGGTGAGATGGGCACAAAGATCGGCCTCGACGCCATTCAGATCCACGGCGGCTACGGTTACTGTACCGAGTATGCAGTTACAAGACATTTCCTTGATCAGAAGCTCTGGGAAATCGGCGCCGGCACCTCCGAGATCAGGAGAATGATCATCGCGCGAGAACTTATGCGCGACGACTTCAAGAGCGGCCGCTAAGAGTTAACATCTGAAGTAGAGACACGTATGGAGAGCCATGGTCACGAAGACCATGGCTCTTTTTTGGCATACTCACTTGGCATTAGAACGCTGATGATTGCTATGAAGGTGAAGGGAATATCACTTTTTTCCGGCGGCCTTGACAGTATCTTGGCCGTTAAGATTATCCAAGAGCAAGGCGTCGAGGTCATCGGACTTTCGTGCACAACCCCTTTTTTCAGCGCCAAGAAGGCGGTAGCTGCGGCCCGAAGCATCGACCTGCCCCTCCTGATCGATGACATCACGGACGAACATCTCACCATGCTCAGGTCGCCGCGTTACGGTTACGGCCGGAACATGAATCCCTGTATCGATTGCCACGCCCTGATGTTGAAAAAGGCCGGCGAAAAAATGGTCGAACTCGGAACGGATTTCATCTTCACGGGTGAGGTGTTGGGACAACGCCCCATGTCTCAGACAAAACAATCGCTTCACGTCGTGGCAAAAAATTCGGGTTTCGAACCGTTCATCGTTAGGCCGCTTAGCGCAAAACTTCTTCCCATAACAATGGCGGAGGAAAAGGGCTTAGTCGATAGGGCAAGGCTTCTGGACATCCAGGGCAGGGGACGGAAGCGACAGATGGCGCTGGCTTACCGGTACAGCATAACAGAATACAGCAATCCCGCAGGTGGATGCCTTTTGACGGACCCCACCTTTTCTAAGAGACTCCGCGACCTTTTCGCACACACGGCCCAGCCCACCGTTCGGGACATCGAACTCCTGAAATACGGACGTCATTTCAGGATCAGCGAAACGACTAAGGCCATTGTCGGTCGAAACCGGAAAGACAATGAAATGCTCCTGAAATTTTACGCTCCGACGGATATCGTCATCACCATCAGGGATTATCCTGGCCCCGTAACGCTCATACCGTCCGGCTGTGACCAAGCACTGCTCGTCCGTGCGGCTTCTCTTTGCGTATCATACAGCGACGCACCAAAAGACGGCAGCGTCACAACCGTCTGCAGAATGGGAGAGGCTCAGGTCATCCTCACGGCAAAGGCATGTTTCCGCGAGGAAACAGAACGATGGATGGTGTAAGAAACACCCCTCGCCCTTAGCTCGGCCCATGCTGCTTTCTCAGCAGGTCATAAACTGTCTTTACGGGATTGAATGTCTCTACAGGCACTTCAATGAAGACGGTGTTCCACCGGGCCATCGAACCGTTCCACAGTCCGGGCAATTCAAGCGTTTTTATTTCGATGCCGTTTTGCATCTTTCTGGAAATGATGTAGGCCTTTTCGTCCACAAATCTCTTCAAATCGAACTTTCTCGTCCGATGGTCCCCGATTCCACAGGCTATATCCACTGGATTAAAGTGAGTGGAGGATTGCCAGATACTCCTTTGTTCCTCCGAATCTGTGTTTACCTGCGCCTGTTCGACGATCTGGATCGTCTGACTCCCGTTTTCTTCATCAACCCAAAAAGGACCGCCTCCCGGCTCTCCTTCGTTCCTGACCATACCGCAAACACGGACAGGACGGTTCAATCTACCTAAAAGATAATCGATCTTTCCCCTTTCCGTCCGGACACTGTACCCGGCAGGAGGAGACGCATGGAATGTATCGCTCAAAAACCTTTCCGCACTCGCGATGACTCGGCCGGCTCCGGCAACGGATAGGGCTTCTATATACTGAAAAGTCTTCTTCTGGGTCGAAACCAAGTACCCGCCCAGAATTTTCTTGTGATGGACCATCTCTTCTTTCAACCGGTCGGGAACAACATTGTCGATGTTCTTGATCATGATCACATCGCCGTCCGTGGCATAAAGATTGTGCAAAAGTGCGCCATGGCCGCCGGGGCGGAACACAAGGTTCCCCTTTCGATCCCTTACCGGACGATTGTCCAGGTCAACCGTTATGGTGTTCGTTGATGCCTGCTGCACCGACACTTCAACCATCAACCTCACTCCGTACCGAGCCTCGTAGGCCGGGAGGACCCCTGAAAGATGAGCTCTGACCAGTCCTTCGTGCTCCGGCGACACGGTCACATGCATCCGACAGTTGTCATGGCTGTCCCGTGTATAGAGCACCGCTTCGACTATGTGCTCCTCGAGCACCGTGCGGCTTTCATCTCCGTAAGCATGGAATTTAAGAAGAGCCTTGGGAAGAGACGCATAGTTCAGCCCCTTGTCGGTCAGGATGTGGGCAAGGATCTCTACGTATCTCCCCTCTTCCACCAGCCTGTCGAAATCTAAGCCGTTTTTATGAAGAAGGGACTGCAAATCTTTAAAAAAGGCGAATTTCTTCAAGTCTTCCGCAAATTCAACGGCTTTTTTGCGGGACCTAAAACCTCCCTCCTGAAACGCCAAACACCAGTCTTGAAACATCCTGCTGGCAGCCCCTGAGGCGGGCACGAACTTCATAACCCTTCCCGGACGACCGGCCTCATCGTAGGCCCTTATACATTCTTCCTGCTCCTTTTCAGTAAGGACCTTGATTCCGTCATTTACAGTGCATGGCCGGTTCAAGCGAACAGGGATGGTTCCTACCTGAAGCAGGCTGATCTGTTCCAGAACCGTGTCCTTCGTCATACCCATTGCCTCGATCATGACAACATCCCGACCTGATAAGGTAATTCCTTCCATACTTTTCTAATCCTTCAAGGAAAGCTCCCAGGCGCGACTGCGGTTGAAATCGACGACACGGTCTTTCTCCAGGCTGAAGATGCCCTGTTTCGACATGTTTTGCAAGAATTCTCGAATCTCCGGCATCTCCTTGCCCGTCAGCTCGGCCAGCTCGGCCACCGGGTCTCGGCCGGAGTCCATCGGCCATTCTCTGAGAAAATAGAACACAATGACCATCCTGCTCCAGGCTTCAGCCAACCGCTCAAGTTTCTCGTTCGTATTTTTTACTCGACGGGAAAATTCTTGGAGCATGACAAGGGATACATCGACGCTTTCCCTTATCAAGTTCCGAAAATTATCCTTTGTTATCACGGCGATACTGCTGTCTTCGAGCGCCCTGACGGATGCAGTTCTCGGTTCCTCGAGGAGCGGGGACATCTCCCCGAAATAGGACCCCGGTCCGAGTTCAGCGAGGAGTTTTTGCCCCTGACCGACCCGTTTCTCCACGTGAACACACCCGGATAAGATATAGAACATCTCCCTGCCGGAATCCCCCTCTTGAAAGATGTAAGAACCGCGAGGATAAACCTTCCCGAATTTTTTGAAAAGCCGTTCGTCTGTCTTGATGCTCTCTTTTCTCTTCTCCTTCACAAACGCTTTTTCGAGAAGTATCAGGTCACGTCTCTGATAGGAGGAAATGAGTTCCGCGCAGAAAAGCAGCATGAAGGCAACGTAGAAAATCCAGATCACCACAACCACCACCGTCCCAAGGGACCCGTAGACGACGTCGTATCTCGTGTAATTCTCGACATACCAGGTGAAAAGATGCTTCGCCGCTTCCATCATGGCTGAAAACAGAGCACCCCCTACAACGGCACTGGAAAGTTTGTCCTGGCCTGTGGGTATGACCTTGTAAACAAAAGTAGAAAAAAATACCAGGATCAGATAGGGAACGACGTACCGGAACAGCAAGTTGTGAACGGTAACGACTGCGAAGAACCCTCCTTCCATAACCAGCGTATGTTTAGCTACAATCGTCGAAACGTAGGTGATCGTGACGCTGACTATGCCCACAGCCCAGCCGGCGGGGATCATCGCTACGGCCAGCAGTTTGGAAAGAAAGTAATTCCTGCCCTTCTTGGCGCGGAAGATGATGTCCAGAGCCGTCTCGAGGGCGTTGAAGACCATCGCCGAAAACCAGATGAGAGAAATGACCCCCACCCAGCCGAGGACCTTGCTTTTCTGTGATATCTGTTCCGCCTGACCGAATTGGGAGACGAGTTTTTCCGAAAAATAGGGGTGAAATTCCTGGATGAGACGGAGGAGTCTCTCCTGGGTCTCCACCTGCGAGCCGCCGAAAATCATACCGGCTGCAAGGAGCGTCAGAATGTACAAGGGAATTATGGAAAGAATGGCGTAGAAGGCTATCGCCGCCGCCTGATTTGTGTCGCCGTTCCTGCGAAAGTTTTCAACCGCATCCCTAAGGATATCCAGGGCGGTAGCGATGAATAACGGACATTCTCTCTGCCGTGGCTGAAAGCTTTTCCGATGGGTATCCTTATCAGTCATGGGTGGCAGCGGCTAAGTTTTTCGTATAGCGATGACGGCTTGATAATTTTTGAGTGTAGGTAAGTAACCCGCCGGTGTCAAGGATATTGGTTCGGCACCTTTTTTTCTTTGACAAAGGATGTTCCTTTAAGTAAATACGTCAAACAAACCATGAACCGTCCTTTTCACGCGACAAAATTTCGAACCCATTTCAACGCAAGGACCATACCAAGACATCCGAAAATCGATGAGTTGAAGAAGTGGTGCGTGGATTTCCACCGTTTCGGCCTTACACCCTTACACAAGCACGGCGCCTGCGGAAACTTGAGCTTTAGGTTATCGGTCGGTGAAATCCCATTCGTTATAACTGCCTCCGGAGCCTCTTTCCATGAGACGCCCCGGGATGATTTTTTTGTGAAGGTGAATCACTGCGACATTGAGAACATGGTTGTTTACGCCGAGGGCACAAGAGAGCCGTCCTCGGAGAGTTTGCTTCATTTCGCGGTCTACCGCGAGAGAAAAGATGTCAACGCCGTTTTCCACGGTCACTGTAAGCCACTCCTTTTGCAAGGTCCGCAACTGGGTTTGAAAGAAACGACAAGGGAAGAACCTTACGGAACCGTTGAACTCGTTGACAGCATCCTCGAGGTCCTGAATCAGGAAAACTTTTTGCTCCTCAAAAATCACGGTTTCATTTCGCTCGGCCGAACGATGGAGGATGCCGGTGAGCTGGCGCTTCTGATGTTGCAT
Organism: Syntrophaceae bacterium UBA5761; assembly: GCA_002418885.1. Classification (GTDB taxonomy): domain Bacteria; phylum Desulfobacterota; class Syntrophia; order Syntrophales; family UBA4778; genus UBA2207. Next base: position 5,104 of record DIEZ01000033.1, on the reverse strand, counting down.
AAAGTTTCACCCACCATAACTGAGATGGGGAAGAGTTAAGACATGAAAAACAACGATTTTTTCAATATCTACCGTCAGGGGTTTGTTCGGGCTGCCGTGTGTATACCGGAAGTCAGGGTTTCCAACACAAAATTCAATGCCGAAAAGACGGTTAGCCTTGCGAAAGATGCGGCGGCCGGGAACGCTATCCTCGCCCTCTTCCCTGAATTGGGGATATCCGCTTATTCCAACGAAGACCTTTTTCACCAGGATGTCCTTCTCAAGGGTGTGACTGAAGCCCTGGACTATATCCTTAATGAGACCAGACGCCTCAACCTAATCCTGATCGTCGGTGCGCCGCTCCAGGTCGACCAGGGGCTCTATAATTGCGGGGTTGTCCTGTACCAAGGCAAAATCTTGGGTGTAGCGGTAAAGTCATACCTGCCTAATTACAGGGAATTCTACGAAGGCCGGCAGTTCAAACCGGCGGCAGAGGCTTTATCGACGAAAGTGAGTATTTGCGGCCAGGAAGACATCCCCTTCGGTGCGAACCTCCTGTTCGAAGGACGCAACATCCGTAATTTTTCGTTCTATGTAGAGATCTGTGAAGACGTATGGGTCCCTATCCCGCCGTCGAGCTTTGCCGCCATGGCAGGAGCGACGGTCTTGGTGAATCTGTCAGCGTCGAACATCACTATCGGGAAAGACGAGTATCGCCACAGTCTTGCCGCCAATCAGTCCGCCCGCTGCATCGCTGCCTATCTCTACGCCGCGGCCGGCCCCGGAGAGTCGACGACTGACCTTGCCTGGGACGGCCATGCCTTTATCTATGAGAACGGCAACCTCCTTTCCGAGTCGGAACGATTCTCGCGCAAATCGCAGGTTATCCTTGGCGAAATCGACCTTGACCGTCTTGCCCAGGACCGGATGCGTCTCACGAGCTTCAGTCAGAACGCCGGAGCTCATAGGGAGAGGCTGCTCGATTTCCGCAGGGTATCCTTCTCTTTAGACAATCCTGAGGGGAGGATTCTCCTTCAGCGGGAATACCAAAGATTCCCCTACATCCCCGCCGACCCGTCCAAGAGGGACCAGCGCTGTTATGAGACTTACAACATCCAGGTCCAGGGGTTGGCCAAGCGCATGGAAGCCACCGGTATACGCAATGCCGTTATCGGTGTTTCCGGCGGCCTCGATTCCACTCACGCCCTCATCGTAACTGCTCGCACGATGGACGTCATAGGATTGCCCCGTTCAAACATCAAGGCTTACACGATGCCCGGATTCGCCACTACTTCTAAGACGTACAATAACGCTCTAAAGCTGATGGGCGCCCTTGGCGTCGAAGCGAACGAAATCGACATCCGGCCGAGTTGTAAGCAGATGTTCAAGGACATCGGACATCCCTTTGCCGAAGGCAAGGAAGTCTACGACATCACTTTTGAGAATGTCCAGGCCGGTGAGCGGACTTCCCACCTATTTCGGATAGCCAATTTCCAGCAGGGACTCGTCATCGGGACGGGCGACTTGAGCGAACTGGCCCTTGGCTGGTGTACTTACGGTGTCGGAGACCACATGTCTCATTACAACGTCAACGTGAGCGTTCCCAAGACCCTCATCCAGTACGTCATCCGCTGGGTCGCACAAACGAAACTGCTGGGCGACGCTGCTTCTGAAGTCCTCCTGGAAATACTCGAGACGGAGATAAGCCCGGAACTCATACCCGGTATGAACAAAGACCAGCCTGCACAATCGACGGAGGCGGTGATCGGTCCCTACGAGCTGCAGGACTTCAACAACTTCTATGCGACTCGGTTCGGCTATCTGCCTTCCAAGATTGCTTTCCTGGCCTGGCACACTTGGCGGGACAAAGAAATCGGGTCCTGGCCCGATGTTCCTCTACACAAGAGAAGGTCGTATAACCTAAGAGAGATCAAACACTGGCTTAAAGTATACCTCTACCGTTTTTTCCAGACCAGCCAGTTCAAGCGTTCCTGCATCCCTAACGGCCCTAAGGTGGGATCCGGAGGGTCGTTGTCGCCCCGTGGAGACTACAGGGCACCCAGCGACAGCGAGGCAGCCGCCTGGATGAGCAATGCCGAAGAAGTACCTGATGAGGATTCATGAAAAAGTCGAGCTACAGAGATTTTGAAGCGACAGAATTGTACTGTCCCAAGTGTAGACGGGCAGTTCCCGTAAAGAAACGCCTTCTTCTTATCCTGCCGGAGGGAGATAAGTACGACTACTCTTGTGTCCATTGCGGCACCTCGGTGGGGGACAAAACAGTCAGACAAAAGGATAACTTTCGGATCATCACGAACTGACGACATCGGCTTCTCGGCGAAGCCTTCGAACAACATTGACATACTCCGGCAGATATAACTTTGAGCTCTTCTCTAAACTTGGGGTGTCGTCTTAGTTTCAGTCACACAAAAAAACCGCGGTCGTTAGACCGCGGCTTTTTTGTGCTATATTTCAGTTACCTTCCGATGACGTAACGATAGGGGTCAACCTGTTCACGGAGGATCGTCAGCTCTTCCACCGTTGGAGGTTTATTCTCGACGATATTCTTGGCCTTGAGAAGCTCAAATCCGCAGTTGTCCTGAACGTCTTTTTCCGAGTAGCCGGGATTGATGGCGATGATCCTCATTCTCTTTGACTCGGGTTCAAAATCCATGACGGCCATGTTCGTGATGATCTTGTAAGGCCCAGCTCCGAGGGGAAGTCCCGATTTCGCTCGGGAATCTCCGCCTTCAAGCCATCCCGGCGTGGTTATGAACTGACATTTTTCCGCGAATCTCTTGGGATCCTGGGGTGTCATGACCATCATCCTCCAGCAGAATGAGGCGAAGTCATTCGCGCCACCGCTTCCCGGGAAACGGACCTTCGGTTTCTGATGGTCAGGACCGATTCTGGTCGAGTTCAGGTTTCCGTACATATCAATCTGGGCACCGCCAAGGAAGGTATAGTCCAAAAGCCCCCGGCAGGCCGTTTCCATGATTTCACACATCCCGCTCGCCATGATCGCCTTCCAGGTCGTCCTGGAGTCTCCCACGGAGATCGGCATCTCCGGAATCAGTGGTGCGGCACCACCTGCTTCGAATAAAATGGTCAGGCTCGGTGAATAGAGCTTCTGTGCAAGCATCGCCGCCGCACAGGGCGCCCCCGTCCCGACACCGACAGACGCACCATCTTCAAGTTCCCTTGCGGCGGTGCAGATCATTAATTCCATTACGTTATAATCAGCCATGTTCTTACGTCCTCCTTTCTAAGACCGGGCACCGGTAAACATCAGTTCTTTTTGTCGTAGCACCTGCAGCCTCTCCAGGCCGCCGTTCTTCTCTATGTACTCAAAGTGGTTCTTGCAGCCGTAGATATTCTTATCCAGAAATTTCTTGAATTCTTCCGGATTCTCTTCCACCTTGAGCCATTCCCGCAGATGGTCTTCGTCAGAGAAGTATTCGCCGTACATATTCCCCGGGTAACTCCCGTAAGGAACCTCACAAACTGCGTCGACGCACCAGTAAGGAATTACGGTCAAACTGGGTTCTCTGCGGATCTCTTCATTGGAGATCAGCCTCTCACAGGTGATGATGAGGTGTTTAGACGCCCGGGCGACATCGAGGTCGGACACGGTGATACCCCTTATGCGGCAATTCCCGTAGATGTCCGCCTCATGAACATGGAGCGCCGACACATCAGGATAGATGGCCGGCATTGCTGCGTACTTCGTCCCCGTGAACGGACATTCGATGATTTTTGCCCCGCTGTACTTGAAGGTATCTGTTCCCATGATGTTTCTTGCAGGATAGAATGATACGCCTGCCGCACCAGCCTTAAAGCGCACCGACAAACTGTAATTTGTCCACTCGGATATTTCGACCTTGCCGCTCTCCATGTACCTTCTCGCACCCACTGATAATCCTCTTGCTTCCAAGCCGACGATATACGCAACGTCAAGCTTGTTGAAGACTTCACCGGCGCAAAGAATCTGAAAGTCATGGGTTGATGTATGGCCTGCAAAGGCCATGTTCTTCCTGCCCTGGCGGAGAATTTCGTGACACACGGCAGCCGGAATCCTGTTAGCACCGAATCCGCCGATGCAAAGATAATCCCCGTCGTGAACGAACTTTTCCACGGCTTCCTTGACGGTCATCAGTTTGCTTACCATTTTACGATTTTTTTTGCGGAAAAAGGCTCGCGCCTTGTCCGCATCCGGATCCGCAAATACCTTACCGCTCCCTTGTGCAATAACGTTCACCTGACCTTACCTCCTTACTTGTTAATTCTAAACCACTTAGGCCATATCGAAGCACAGCCGGCTATTATAATAGCATATTGATAACGATCGCCTTACAAGCACCGCGCACACAGCCTGAAACGGTGTTTAATTAGCATAATCGCCTGTACATTACAAGGATAAAAAGAAAGGCATGCTTGTCTGGAGGACGGGGGTGACTTGTTCTCAGTGCCCGCGTTTCTTCTCTTTTTTTTCTCTTAACGCTTGGGTCAGCTTCTTTCCCAAAACACCTTCGTTCGCTTCTTTGTCGTCGGTATAGACTACGGCCTCCTCCTTATGTCCTGCCAACCCATCAAAAAAATCGCCCAAAAGGTCACGTCCATGGATATCTTCATGGCAGTAAACACAAAGGTTTTCCCAGTTGCTGCCGTCGAGCGGGTTGTTCATATGGTTCCCGTCCTTGTGGTGCACCGTCAGAAGATGACGGTTCGATTCGTCGAACTCCCTCGCGCAGCGGGCACAGATCAGCCCATGGATTGCCAATGACTTCTCCCGGTAATCCTCGCCGGGAGGTTTTTGAAGGTCCCTCTTCATGTCTCTGGCGATGTCCTCAACGGCCCTACCAGACACCGCCTGATCCTTCGTGACGCTCGTTCGGATGCGGCCGCTTTTTTTTGAAAAGGTCATTCTCGCCATCATCAGTCCTCACACATTAAATCGAAACAGGACGATGTCGCCGTCCTTTATCTGGTAATCCTTGCCTTCCGAATGAAGAAGGCCTTTTTCCTTGGCCGCCTGTATGCTACCCGCGTTGATAAAATCATCGTAATGCACAACTTCCGCTCGTATGAATCCGCGTTCCATATCCGAATGAATCTTACCTGCCGC
>DIEZ01000062.1:1997-3832 GCA_002418885.1 Syntrophaceae bacterium UBA5761 | reverse complement strand
CCGATACGGGCATGGGGGTTAATAAAGTGAATTGAAAGAACCTTCATCCCTCTGCCGTACTTTTGATTTTTGGGTCATATCTTTGACTAATGTTGTTCGTCTGTCAATGGAAAACCTTCAAAAAAAGGGTTGATGAGGTCCGCCCCTTGCCTTAGAATCTTGCCGTTCGCCGAATGTCCCTGTCCGCCGCATTTCCCTGGGACGTCTTACGACAGGAGGTATCGGTTGGTCCTGAGAATCGGACATCGCGGGGCGATGGGTTATGCCCCGGAAAACACACTGCTTTCGTTCCGGAAGGCCCTTGAACTCCGGTGCGATATGGTCGAGTTTGACGTACGGTTGTGCAAAAGCGGCGAGCTCATCGTCTTCCATGACGATACCCTCGAGAGGACCACGAACGGCGCCGGTCCGGTCTCGGAACGGACTCTCGAATTCCTAAGGACGCTGGACGCGGGCTGCGGAGAAAAGATACCTCTTTTCCAGGAGGCGCTGGAACTCATCGCCGGCAAGGCGAAGGTCGATGTCGAGCTCAAAGGACCGAGGACGGCCCTGCCGACAGCAAGCCTCATCGGTCGCTTCCTGGCGCAGGGCGGATGGTCCAGGGGGCATTTTCTGGTTTCCTCTTTCGACTGTCAGGAACTCAGCGCCTTCAGAATGCTTGACCCCTACACACCCGTGGGAATCCTCTGCGAAAACATCCCCGCCGGCCTTTTCGGCTTAGCCCGGAGCCTGGGGGCCTACTCCCTCAACATCTCTTACAACCGGGTAACGCCTGAACTGGTCGAGCACATCCACCGGGAAGGCATGAAGGTCCTGGTATGGACCGTCGACTCGCCGGACGGAATAGCCCGGGCGAAGAAAATGGGCGTAGACGGCATCATCAGCAATTTCCCCGACCGGGTTTGAAGGACCGGCGGCAGGCGGAAGGAACCGCAGCGGACATCCGGGCCTTTGCAAAACTTTTCGCAAAACTTTTCATTGATAGGACGGCCGCCAACTGCTATGTTCCGGCGTCAGTTCCCCTTGAACGAACCTTGGCGGAGGGGCGGAGATGATATGATGAGAACTGGCGAGGAAGTTCACCCCTGCGTGGGATGCGGATTCTGCTGCATCCGTCAGACCTGCACCTTCGGTTGTCAGCGCCATCCGGAGGCGTTGGGGAAAGTCTGTCCCGAACTTGGATGGAACGGCAACAGATACGTCTGCCGCCTGCTGACGACGCCCGGACCGATGGTCTTCTTCTACAAGGAGGAGCTCCAGGTCGGCGGGGGCTGCCGCTCTTACCTCAACCCCTGGAGAAAAGAGATCAGGCCTCGAACGAAAGAAGACCTTATCAATCTTTGATGCCTGCCATCCTCTTTGCGCGTGTTTTAAAATAGTTCAGGTTGTTCGTCTGGCGGATCATCAACCTCTGAACGGCCGCCGGCCCTCCGCCGTGCGTGGACTCGGTGGGGATGATCGACCCCTGACCTACAAGGTACTCCACCAGGCGCGTGATGCGCACCCTGTCCACCGTCGAAACGTCCGCCTTTCCTCTGAAGTACTTCTCCACGTACCCGGCTATTTCGGGGTTATCAAAATCTCTCTGACTCGGGGCCGTGCAGATCACGCCGCCGACAATCTCAGTAGCCAGCTTCGACGCCAGCCACACCGCCTCCACGGCCTGCAGTTTGGCCGCATTCACGAGTAAATCGTTGGGCACGTACACCCCTGACGCCGTAACCCTCGCCTTATAACCGGCGGCAACTGCCGTCCCGAAGGCCAGGGCCGAATGGAAGGACATCTCGACGACCTTATCGCGGATATGGCCCATCTTTTCACAACCGTTGTACAGA
>DIEZ01000062.1:1754-1946 GCA_002418885.1 Syntrophaceae bacterium UBA5761 | reverse complement strand
CGCCGAATGTGGACGCCAGGGGCCCGGTAAATTCATATTCCCCGCAAAGGAAAACCATTTCCCGGGGGATGAAGACGTCGTCGAACACCGTCAACGTCGAACCATGCACGCCGTATTCATGATTGCCGAAATCCATCACGTCCCGACTGAACAATCTGCGGGCGTTCGGGGCAGGCGCTTCGGCGATATGGA
>DIEZ01000062.1:0-1662 GCA_002418885.1 Syntrophaceae bacterium UBA5761 | reverse complement strand
CCTTGGCGCCCCGGACGATGATGCCGTCCTCGCGCACCTCCTTCACACGCAAGTAGACATCCCGGTCCGCCTGCTGGGCGGGACTTAGTGACCGATCCCCCTTTGCATCGGTCACCATCCCGCTGCAGGTCAAGTCCTCGTCCTGCGCGTGAGTCAGGAATCTTAAAAACCTCCGGTGGTAATCGGTCCCCAATTTCTCATCCATATCATAGGTCGTTGCGTAGAGCGCGTTCAACGCTGCGGTGCCCGCACAACGAGCGCCGACGCAGGCGCCGTGGAAGGGCGTGAGGAATTTGCCCATTTCGCACCGCTTTATCAAGTCGTCGGGAGACCGGCAGATGTGCAAAAAGCGGTTTGTAAGTTTACCGGTAAACGGCGACTTTACGGCCATCAAACCCTCGTTTTCCTTTTCCCCGGCCAGTTCGTATGTCAAAGCGATGGCGTTCAAGGCGGGGGCGAAGATCGGGTGATCCGCCACCTGCCCCACCTTCTCCCCAAAGGCGTACACCACCGGCTTCATGGCCCTGATGCTGTCCTTGTACTCCTGTGCTGTCTTCATGATGCAATCCTTTCTGCCTGAACGAAAAAGGGCTTACCACAACACGGCTGCCGCCGATTTCAGCGGCAGCGACACCCGGAGGGAAATCATCCACGGGCACGTTTAATTCGTTCGGTTTATATACACATCTTGGCCCAATTTTCAAGGCAAGTTATCGAATTCGCCCAAACATATTTTGTCCTTGACAAGGGCAGGTGAATAAAATATAAGCGCGCGAATGAACGTTCATTCGCGTTCTCTTGGTGAAGCGGAATGGATAAAAAGGATGAGATCATGCAAGCGGCGTTAGACCTTTTCGTGGATCAGGGATTCCACGGGGCCCCGATGGCCGACATCGCCAAGCGTGCAAACGTAGCCGCGGGGACCATCTACCGCCACTTTCCTAGTAGAAACGATTTGATAAACGAACTTTTTCATGCCCTGGAACGAGAAATCAAAACAGTAATCAAGTCGGGGAACCCCGCTGAGGGATCAATCAGGGAAAAGTTTATGTTCCTCATGCGGGAAACGATCCGCTATTACATCGACCATCCCCGCCACTTCCTCTACATGGAGCAGTACTTCAACTCGCCGTACAGTGTTTCCATCCACCGAGACATCGTCCTGGGAAAAGGTCGGGAAGACGCCTGGGGGGATGTCTTCGAGCGGGGCATGTCGGAAGGCGAAATAAAAGACCTTCCCCGGTCCATGCTGTTCGCCCTCGCCTTTGGGCCGATGATCTTTCTGCTGCGGGACCATATCCGCGGCTTCATCTGTCTTGTGGACGAGGAGATAACCCGCTTTGCCGAGATCTGCTGGGACGTCATAAAAAAGTGAATCGGTACAGAATGAGAGTAGGGAGACGATGTCAATGATGTTTTGGATGTTTTGTGGGGAGAGGATTGCTTTTACGAGGGTCTGGGTCCTCGCCGTAGCGCTCATGGCGGTGGCAGGACTTTTCGGCTGCGGACAGTCGAAGGGCGGGCCTGCATCGCAAACGCTGGAAGTTGCGGTGGTGACCCTTCAATCAGAGCCGGTAGCCCTTACGACGGAACTCGCCGGACGCACGGTGGCTTACCGGGTGGCGGAGGTACGTCCTCAGGTAAACGGCATCGTGCTAAAAA
>DIEZ01000049.1 GCA_002418885.1 Syntrophaceae bacterium UBA5761 | reverse complement strand
AGATTGGTCTGGAAGGCGATTTCATCGATGGTTTTCACTATCTTCGATGTCTCTTCACTGGCCTTGCTCACATCAGCCATCGACCGTGTGAGTTTCTCCATAGAGGCCTCCGCCTGGGCGACGATCTCTTTGGTCTCGGTCATGAGGGCGTTGGCCGCTGCGGCGTTGTCCGCGTTGGTTTTCGTCATGGATGACATCTCTTCCAAGGAGGAAGATGTCTCCTCCACGGCGGCCGCCTGCTCGGATGTTCCTTCCGCTAATGCCTGACTCGCCGAGGCAACCTGTGCGCTCGCCGAGGCGATCTGCTCGGAACTCGCCGTCGTCTTTTCGACCGCAACCTGGATCGGCTTGGCGATGGCCCGGGCACCGAAGAATGCGAAGCAACCGGCGGCGAGGACGACGATGATGATACACCCCAAGATCATGTTTCTGATCATGTAGGCCGTCGACATGACCTCGTTTTTATTCACGGCCGCAACGACAACCCACCCCGTGCTCTTCACCGGGATAAACCCGGCCGATTTTCTTACCCCGTCGAGCGTGTATTCCCCTACCCCTTCTTTCCCCGAGAGGGCGAGAGGGGCGAAGGCCTCCATCCCTTTCTCCGTGGCTAAATTGGTCTTCAAGATCCGTTTTGCGTCGGGGTGCATGATGAACAGACCCTGTTTGTTCATCGCATACACATACCCCGTCTTCCCCAACTTTATCTCGTTGAGCTTTTGCGCGATAGGATCAATCTTTAGCGTGGCGGCGATAGCTCCGATTACGCTGCCGTCCTCGCCGACGACCGGCTGGGAGACGATGCTGGTAGGGTTGCCCGTTTTTTTGTTCACCACTACGTTGTCCAAGCTCGGCTTCCCCTGCATGGCCAGCTTGAAGTAGTCACGGTCAGCTATGTTTATGCCCTTGGCCCCTCCCCCGATGCTGTCGGCGATGGTAAGGCCGCCTTTGTCTGCTACAATAACGAATTCATAGCGATCCCCGGCGACGGCCTGCCATTGCGACATGGCGTTCGTCAGGCGGGTTGCTTTCTCCCCCGGTGCACCTCCGTTGGCCTCTTTGACGGCCTCCAACACCTCCTTACTCCGAGCATGTATAGCCATATTGACGGCCTCTGCGGATATGACGGCATCCACCATCTGGGCCGAGCTCTTGGCCTGCATCAAGGTCTTGTTGTTCACCTCCTCTTCCATGCTTCGCGCGGTCCAAAAATACGTCATCAATCCCAGGATGATGACGGGGAGCACCGACAAGATTATCCCCCACACCATCAGTTTTGCCCTTAGTCCCTGCATCTTCATATATCAGTATCCTCCTCCAAATCATTTGCGCCTTTTCGGAGCCGTCTTGCACCCAGCCCCACCTGTCGCGGTTGGTATTTATATCGGCAGAATGGAGGAGAACTTTAAAAGGACCCCGCAGTGCATTCCGAAGGGTCTATCTACCCCTGGGAAATCCCTTGACACCGGCCGACGCTAACCGTAAACATGATGGACGCGCAAAAAGTCGAAAATTACCTCTTATGTCATTCCGGCGCGTCACCCCGATGAAAATCGGGCGAAACGAGGACCTCGCCTTCCGTCGTTCCGGTGAAAACCGGAATCCATGAATATCATTTGCTACAACGTGACTGGGCCCCGACGTTTCAGATGTCTCTTCCCCGCCTTGAGGGGGCAGTATTTTTACGTTCCTCCCCCAATCGCGAGGGGAGGCAGCAGGGGGTAACATCAGGTGCCCCTGCCCCAGAGGCTTCTATGAGGGATTATCTTGGTAAGATTTTGTTTGTGGTATTGAAAGGTTACGGAAAAGTGTTAAATGTTAAGAACGTCCCCTATCCCTACTATCCCTATTCCTTGCTATCTCCTCCGCAAGGGCTTCCACGCTTTTTTCTTTGAGCCACTTATGCCTTTCTTTCGTATAATCTCCCCGGCCCATTTCGAATTGTTGAAGAAAACGAATCATTCCATCCGGCCCCAGGTGACGTTCCAAAGCCTTAAGGCCTTCTATCTTGATCTGGTCAAGGGTCATAGTTCCTTTATTCATTTTCTGTTACCTCAGTAAGCCATGATAGGGGGTTATCGACCTTTACCTTAATCATGCCGGAACATTCACGTGACAACCGCAGAAGTCTATCGTCGGTTGTTAGAAAAACATCGACATCAGCCCGCTCGGCACATGCCAGGTGAAGTGCATCGTAAGCGCCAAAACCTATTGTCTCAAGTTCCGACGCCCGTTTGGCGATTGCTTTGTCTATGAGAACGGTACGTGTAGCGTATCGAGCCAGCGAGCCAACCCGATTCCTCCGCTCCATGTCGGGTGTCTGCCCGATTTCATAATCTACCACCTCGCTATTGACCCATTCCCAATCCCTCGACCTGATATTCTTGAGTATCAGAACGACCGCTTCCGATTCAAGATGTATTCGATCCCGAGTCTGATCATCGAACGGACGATTCAAACAGCAAACATCGAGATAAATTTTCATTCGCCTACTTGTCACCACTTGGCTCCATAAGCGTTAAATCATCTATGACAATCCCGTAGAAAGTCGGGAAGACCCTCTCTCGTCATTCCATGCTTGACACGGAATCCAGTATTTTCCGATTGTTATTGATACCGACTTTCGTCGGTATCACGTCCTATGGGACTTTTTACGAGTGAGTCGAATGTTAAGAACGTCCCCTATTCCTTGCTACCATCGCTCATGGATTTCGTCTTTCGAGGGGACAGATATCTTAGTTACCCGGACGGGATTCATGAACAGGCCGGCAAAACGTTCTTTCTTTTTTCGTACCGGTCGCATGACTACCTTCAAATCGGCCTCCCTGAATTCATCAGGAATCTCAATGAATTTACCAATCTCCTTCCCTGATAAGATCGTTGAGCATACTTTCATTCTCTTCGCTTCCAGAGAGGTTCATATACCATACATTGCTTCACTATTTCATCATCGATTGTTGCGGGCGTCATCAACGGCATCGCCATAACTCGGCAACACCGGAGAATACAATCCCGTAAAGAGCAGTAAATACGCTTTCGACGGCACGTCAGCGCACCACCCCGGTCCACTCACGTCATTCCGGCATCTTTCCGTCATACCGGCGAATGCCGGTATCCAGAACATCTCGCCATCCCGCGCGTCACCCCGATGAAGATCGGGCGAAAGCCGGACCTCGCCTTCCGTCGTTCCGGTGAAAATCGGAATCCATGAATATCATTTGCTACAACGTGACTGGGCCCCGACGTTTCAGATGTCCATTTCCCACTCGTGAGGGGGCAGTTTTCTTCTGCCCCTTTCCCACTCGCGGTCATCTCCTTAAATTCCTCACCCACTTGTGGGGGGAGGTTAGGAGGGGGGATAACATCAGGTGCCCCTGCCCCGAGGACTTCTATGGGGGATTATCGTGGTAGGATTTTGTTTGTGGTATTGAAAGGTTATGGGAAAGTTTAAATGTTAAGAACGTCCCCTATTCCTTGCCGTATCAGGCGCAAAGTCTCCTTGACACCATTCAAGAAGAGCGAGATACCATCCGAGCCATAGTGAGGTAATCATGAACCGCGTGCTTTCTTTCCTGAAGGCTGTCCTTTTTCTCGTCTGGGCTGCTCTTTGTTTCTTTTACGGGAGCAACGTCCCTTATGCCGAGCAGAAAGACCTGTATGAAGCGCTGCGCAACATGTCCGCGATCATATTCGGCATTATGGGCGCTTGGATCGCGGTTCTTCATCCGAACTTGTTGACGCATCTCATCAATCAAAAGAAGATCCAAGAGAGCGACCTTCCTGACAGCCGCCACTTGATCGCACCGATGATATATGCAGCCTTTTCCTTGGCCGTGGTGCTCATGATCGGCATTATGAAGCCCATCGCTACACAGTCTTCCTTCATAATGGCAAACGCAGACGTGGTCAGGGGTCTTTCATTTGCCGTGGTTGGCAGCCTTACCTTGCTTCAGATATGGGCGCTGATACTTTCCTTCGTCCCCTATGCCGGGGTGAAGATGGCACAGGAAACGCAGATGGCGCATACGAAAAAGATCAATGCACTGGCGGGTAAGAAATCAGATCCTGAAGAGTAATTGGCTGAACAAACACTTCCGGAGCGGACACATGGCAGAACTTATTAGTCCGCCCTGAAAAATGCGCTCTGTGAGCCGCGTAAACACTGAGTTGGCTCTTTGAAAACTGAAGAAAGTTGTTGAAAAGAGGTTGATTATGCTCCGGAAATCTGATATAAGCCATTGATATGAAAACAGATATTCCAGAGAGGCAACTTCTTATGTTCGAGACTCTTTTCACGGATGTTCTCAATCCTGAGCATGAACTTCTGCGCGCTGGCCACCTGATCGATTGGGACGGCCTCCATGAAGCCTTGTCGGTTTACTACAGCCCCGTGGGCCGCCACGGCAAATCCATTCGACTGATGGTGGGCATCCACATTCTGAAGCACCGTTACAACTGTTCGGACGACCGTGCGGTGGAGATGCTGCATGAGAATGCCTACTGGCAGTGCTTCTGTGGATTCAACACCTTCCAGAGCGGTCAGATTCTGGATTCCACCTCGATGGTCAAGTTCCGCAACCGGATCGGTACGGAGGGGATGAAGCGGATCGAGGCCGTCTTGCTTCACGCCTGGTCGGAGATGGGCTTGGTAAAGACCCGGCGGGTGGCGGTGGATACGACGCCCCAGCCCAAGAACATTGCCTATCCGACCGATGCGGATCTTCTGCATCGGATCAAGGAGAAGATCGTCAAACAGATTGACCGGGTCCGCAAGGAGGTGACCCTCCGGAAACCCTTTCGTACCTTCAGGCGAACCGGAAAGCGGCTCCTGCTCGGGATCAAAAAGTTCCACCGGGCAAAACCGGAAGCGAAGAAGGAAGCCATCGGGAAGCTCAAAGAGCTGACCGACCGGGTGGTAAAGCAGGCAGCCGGGGTGGTCAACACCCTCTACAGTCGAGGCCATCAGGCATCCGGACGTCAGTTGAATCGGTTGGTCTCTCTGGGCAAGCAGATCATCGCCCAGACAGAGGAGGTGCTCCAGGGGAAGAATCCGACCAAGCGTTTATACTCTCTGCACGAAAAGGATGTGGCCGCAATCAAGGAGGGGAAGAGCTTCCCCTCCTGTGAGTTCGGATCCCTGGTGTCGCTGGCCAAGAATGATGATGGCCTGATCCTCTCCCATCAGGAGTATCAGCGGAACATGGCGGATGTGAAGACCCTGGGACAGGTGCTCAGCGGCATCAAGAGAAACACCGGGCACTGCCCCGATGATGTGACCGCCGATCGGGGTTTTGACCAGTCCCTCAAAAAACAGGAGAACTGCCGGAGGCGATGGGGAGCAAAAAGGATGGCGATTCCCAAGAAAGGGAAACATCCTCATCCGGACAGCAAGGAGTCCTGGTTCCGGAAGGCGCTCAAGCAGCGGGTCAAGATCGAGCCGATCATCGGTCACCTTAAGTGCGATCACCGGATGAACCGGTGCCGATACAAAGGTAAAGCGGGGGATACGGTCAATGTGATCTGGGCGACGCTCGCCTGGAACACGAAAAAGATCACTCACCTCGCCAGGGCAAAGGGAGAAAGGTTAACAAGAAAGGCCCTGCCCCTGGCGGCGTGACCGGAATCACACCCGGGAATGCCCTTTTCACTCGAATCTTTCTTCAGTTGTCAAAGAGCCATGGTGCTATGAACTTTGAAAATCCCGTTTTTCAGGATGAACTTATTAACATCTACTGCGACGAAAGCTGTCATCTGGAACATGATCACCAGCCGGTCATGCTCTTCGGCGCCGTCTGGTGCCCCCAGGCAGAGACCAGGCGGCATATTGAGGCCTTGCGAGTGCTTAAAGAAAGGCATCATGCAAGAGGGGAATTGAAATGGACAAAGGTTTCCAAGTCCAGGGAATCTTTTTTCATGGATGCGGTCGATCTTTTTTTCTCATCGGCCAATCTCAATTTCCGGTGTCTCATTGTAGAGGACAAGGCAAAACTGGACCATGGGTATTACAACCAGGGGAGCCACGACTCCTTCTACTACAAAATGTATTTCTATCTGCTGCGCCACATTATTTCCGAGACGGATCAGTACGACATCTATCTGGATATCAAGGATACGCGCAGCCAACTCAAGATCGACCACCTGAAGGAGGTCCTGTCGAACAACCTTCGCGATTTTGACAAGAGGGTGATTCGCAGAATACAGCATGTCCGGTCCAAGGAAACGGAACTCTTGCAGATGGCTGATTTCCTGATGGGAGCCATTGCGTATAAGAATCGCGCCCTGTCCGGCAATCAGACCAAGCTGAAATTGATCGATCGCATCTGTCAACTCTCCGGAAGGAGCCTGCAGACGAGCACCCCTCCCTGGGAAGAGAAGTTCAACCTCTTCGTCTTCTCGCCAAGGGAGGCCTGCTGATGGCCGGGACGCCGGACTTTCTGCCACCGATTCTTGACTTGCGGGGGACATGGGAAGAAATCCTGGAGCGGCTCTATGCCGTCTTTGACGGGGATTTCAAGAGAGGCGCTGTTTGCCACCGGGGGATGAGGATCCTTTATGACAATAGGATTCTGCCGGACGGATGCAACAAGGAAGAGGGTTTCTGGCATGTCGTTTCCAGAAAAAATCGAGATAGCGGGGAACGGCTGATCGATTATCGACGCGCCGAGCGACTGCCCTGGGCAAAACCTACGATGGAAAGTCCTGAAAGCCCTGAAATCAAGGTCTTCGATTACGATCACGGCACAAAGGACATCGGCGTAAGACGGTACATCTGGCTTGCCGAATACGACTATGTGCTCATTCTCCAAAAGAAGAAAAAGGCCCTGTTCTGGATTACGGCATACCACGTGGATTCGGAAGGGGGGCGAAGGGATCTGGGAAGACGTTACCAAAAAAGACTCTAAATGACAGCGACCGCCCTTTCAGGCGGTCCCCGAGCTCCTTCTACCTCCATTGGTAGATGAGTTGGTTATTTTATGAACCACCGTGCAGCCTTTTGTCAAGTAATATTTACATGTCTTCTATATGTCAAGAGCAAATAGAATTGTCCGGTTTTGTAACAAATGAATTGTCCGCTTTTTCTGTTCAAGAAAGGATTCCTTTTTTGAGCAGGAGGTGAGCGGCGGACTTACGCATACCTCTGAGCAGGAGTTATCCACGGCCAATCTCTCGCAGCCTTTGCGGAGCATGGCGGGAGATGGTTGTGGGTAACTCCGTCAAGCCGCCTTTTTTACCTTTTTGAGCTTCCCCCGCTGGTCATAATCAGCCAGCTTTCTCGGACCGTGAAAGATGGCCAGTGACCCATCCGGATACCGATGGACTTGGACCTTGACCCTGACGTAATGGCAGCGATATTGGTTTGCTGGAATTTGGAGTTTCATTCCTTCAAAGCTGACGCAGTTGTCAGCGCTGACCGTCCGCTCATCTTGTTCACACAGGATGTCATCAAGATTTTCTCCAATCCAAGGAACAAACGCTGACCCTTCTTCAAGGGGCGGCTGCATGAACTCGGCGTTGAACGCAGGGAGATACACTTTTGTCAAATAACGGTTGGCGGCATTCATGTCGGTGATTCCATGAAAAGCCAACTCCTTGACAAGCCGGTCCTGATGAGTCTCAAAGGCCCTCTCACTACGGCCTCGCGCCTCAGGAGAATAAGCCGCGATCATTTGAATCCCAAGGTGTTTCATGGCTCGGCCAAACTGAGTCAGCTGCGTTTTACTGACCTTTCCCCCTTCCTTGGGTGTGAACCAGTAATGACTCCCCCGGTCCGTGTACAGAGAGCTGAACAAGCCCTTTTGAACAATCACATCCCGAGCCCCTTGAAAACTGCTATCCGTCCCTTCCTCCTCAACAAAAAACATCGAGTAATGCTCGCTGGTCGCGTCATCCATCGTCACGATCAAATCCCACTTCTTGCCGAAAACCCATTCATGGCTGCTCCCATCCTGATGCAGCATCATGCCGGGCAGAGGGGCTCGTTCCCGCCGCTTACGATGTGCCCCCCGCTTGGAAGACTTCAAAACCAAACCTTTCGATTGAAGCGTGTTCTTCACCCAAGCGTAACTGCGCCTGCCTCCATCCCGCCGATACCAACCGTAAAAATGCTTCACATTCCACCCCCGATGGCGACTGTCATAGCGTTCAGCAACCGCCATCACCTCATCCACCGGCACTCGACGAAATGAGGCCTGCGTCAAACGCTTGTCCAACAATCCCTCCAACCCCTCTTCCTCGTACCGATCAATGTGCCGCCGAAACGTCCGATCACTTACCCCCAAGACCAGAGCCGCTGTCTCCTGCGTCAACCGCTTCTCGCTCCATCCCAAATATACCTCTTCAAATCGCATCTTCCGGTTCTCCTGTCGCATCTCCGTCCGTCTCATCCGTCACCTCCATCGGTGACCATATCAAACCGGACAGATTGTGTGCTACAAAACCGGACATATCATTTGTTACTGACACTGGGAGATTTATACCCTTGACTTGGGAAGCCGCTTCTTCTATCTTCAAGGCGAAGCAGAATCACCGCATGAAATAAATAAAGGAGGAAGGAGAAAAATGATAAGGGATCTAAAACTCATCCAGAAAATAGGGGGCGTCTTCATTGCCGTCATGATTCTGCTGGCCGGGGCGGCTGCAGCCACGGCGGAGCCGACCGGTCTGGAACCGGGAGCCCCGCTCATGCTGGTCAGTTCTACGGACAGCAAGGCCAATCACTGTAAGGTAGGGAAATACGGTCAGGATGCGGAGCTAACACTCATGGACCGGAGAGGGGTCGGCACTAAAGTGCACCTAAAACAGCTTCGCCGGATCGCAGCCACGGGCCAAAAGTGGGAACTCACACCGAGCTTCCTCTTCACCAAAGGCCAGTATCGGGTCTACGAATTCGAGAAGACGGACGGGACCGTTTTCCAGGCCGCCATTTACTCCTGGGCCGTCTTCGACATCGAATGCCCCGACGGAAAATTCAAAAATTGGGGCCTTCAGAATTTCAAGCTGATCGAGGTTCCCAAGGCCATGGCCGCGGCCGGCACCAAAGGCATCCGGATCCAACTGCGCAACGGCCAAGTCCTCCAGGTGCCGGTCCAGAAAGAGGACATCATCAGCATCCACCTGGAGTGAGGAGAGAAATCGAGAAAGAGAAATCGGGGACATTCTTAACATTTAAACCTTCACTCTTCAAGAAGTAGGTCGCCGCTCTTTTCGGCCAATGCCTGACCTCTTGCCGCCGACTTGCCTACCCGCGCCCTGCCATCCCTTGCCGGGACCAAAACGAGCCAATACTGCTTCGACGTCCTATCTATCATCTCTTTTCTTTCCCATCATGGCGCTATGGCTATGGCCGGGAAAAGTCTCGGCATGTGGCCTTCTTTAATAGATCGAATCGTCCAGGGAAAGTTTAAATGTTAAGAACGTCCGCTATTCCCCCGTCCCCTATTCCCCCCGGAAAAATCGGTTGTTCGGCGAGAGAGCCCGTTCATAACAACGTTGGGGTGAAACAACTCCGGGCGGGACAATCCCGGGCCTCTCTCTGAACTCAAAAGCCTTGATAAGGAATGATGGACGCCGGTGCAGGAATTTCCTCGCCGGATGTCGGATAAACGTAACGATCAGGCTTTGAGTTCGCCGAAGTGAGAGAAACTCGCCGACCCCTGAAAAAACCCGATGGTGAGGTGCGCTCAGTCGCCGGGAAGGTATCGCAACCAATAGAAATAAATACGATTTAAAAAGTTCTTGACAAGAGGGGATATAGAATGTCCCCTATTCCCCCCCGGTATTAGGTTTATCATGGTCGGCGAACTTGCAAGGGAGTAGAAAAAAGATCGTTGTCGTTCCGGCGGAAGCCGGTAAAGGATCGAAAAAAGGCCCCTGCCTCCTCATGAGGAACAGGGGCCTTTGAAGTTTGATGTGCGGTGGTCTCAGCTTACACCAATCGTAACCTGCTGGGCGTCCCCCACTCCAACCAGCGTACATATCTGTGTCAGCTCTCCCGGCTTGCACCGAGGAGTCGGCATTCCCCCTCGATCCATCGTTCCAGAAATACACTCTGGTGTCATGGTAGTTATCTATGGCCAGAATGAGATCGACACCGCCATTATTTCCGGTGATGGCTCCGTTCACGACAGTGACGACGTCGCTCCAGTCGAAGGCGGCGTCATCCAAGATGCGGATGACGCCGTTGAAATTGCCACCAGGGGCGGCCAAGTTGACTTTTGAGGTCGAAGAGGCATCTCACCGATCGTATCCGTATCCGGTGCTGAAAATGCTGACCCCGAGCCCACCAAAGTCAGTCCGCCGAATGACCAAGTGATCATCGTTCGTATCGAAACTGTTGATGGTGTCGCCGCCATGGGTAGAATCATGGTAATCAACGCTCTCTTTCGCGTTGTTGCTCAGAGTGACGGCGTCCGCACCTTCCATTCCCAACACTAAGGATCGACGCATCGGTGGTACTGAAACGGCTTAAGTCAACAGTGTTGCTGCCCGACGTGCCGGTTACTTGAAGCGCTTCCGTATTGCCCCCGCTTACCCCGTGTACGGCCACCGTACCACCGGTAACCGACGCGCTGTTGACGACAACTGTGTTCCCATATGTACCCTCGGCGATATAAAGTTTGTCGTCCTGGAAGGTGACACGGGTCTGCACGTTGTAAAGAACGGTTGATCCGGCGGGATTGTCTACGCTGCTGGTCAGCATGACATCCCCCTCACCGACTACTAACTTCGGTAGGCTCATGTCACCAGCGGATGCTGAGAGCATCCATTCGTCGTCGACAATGATCCGGGTCACATCATCCAAGTCGGGTTTCGTCGACGCCTCGACGCCGCCACTGGAGAAGGTCGCAACGTGGTCCGTATCGACCGTCATAGTGATATTACCCTTGGTGCCGTCGAAGGTGACAACACCCTCATTGAGATATACCGAAAACGCCCCCGCTACTTTGTTGGTCACCGTCTGGTTTAATAGCGAGGCCGCGTCGTTGCCGGCGGCGTCCTGGATGGTGTTGGCGTCGTTGCCCGCCGTCGGGTCGGTGTAACTCACCGTTAGGGTGTCGGTGCCGGTAACCGCACTCGCCAGCTTGAGCGTGACGGTTTTGTCGGAGACCATAACTGGCGTGGTGGCGTAGAGCACAACAGCCATGTCGTTCACCTTGACCGTAAAGTCGCCGGCTGCCGGCCCATGCTGCCCGTCGAGCGCCTCGCTGTAGGTAAGGATCACCTCGTCGCTGCCGGCGTTGGTCTCGGCGGACACGAAGACAGGAATCGTCGTGTCGAGCAGCACGGTCTTGGTCGTGGGCTGCGAGGTGTTACCTTCCGCGTCTGTGGCCTTGGCGCTCAAGATAAGGTTGCCGTCGGCCAGGATGCCGTCGCCGGGGTACAAGGCGATACCGTAGTTACCTTTGCTGTCGGCCGCGGCCGACTTTGTCACCGCGTGGCCCGCGCCATCCGTTACGGTCAGCGTCACTGTGACGCCCGCCTCCGCCTTGCCGGTTACGGTGAAGCCGGATGCCCTTTCTACAGCGTTCACCATGTTGTCGTCGGCCACTGGAGTTGTGATCGTCGGGGCCGCAAGGGGTATATTATTTGCTTCGTTCACTTCTCCCGGGTCCACTGCGAGGGTCTGGATGTTTGCAAGTACGTCAGCCTTTGTCAGAGTGGTTGTTTTGTGGTCGACGAAGGCCATCTTCGCGGCTACGTCCGATGCATCCACATTGCCGTTGAATTCCGCCGCGAAATGTGTTCCGTCGGAAGAGTCGTTGGCAATGCCGTCTCCGTTCGGGTCGAGGGCCTGCACAAACCAATTGGCGTACTGTAGCTTGGTGCTGAGGGTGGTTGCGTCCGTCGTCCCTGCGGCAGGATTGAGTATGCTGATCAATACGTACGTCCTCTATGGGTTTGTCCTTGAAGGAGTTGAGTTCACTCTGTAATACTTCTCGATGAAAGAGCTGGAAGTATATCTTCTCGATTATGCTGTCGTGCATCAACGGGTCGTCTACGTTACCTATGCGCGTCCTCGCCTCACCTGAACGAATGAACGAATGAACGACCTAACCAGGTCCTTTGTTACATTGTCCGCCAAGGTTGCATTGCCCGTAATTTGCTCCGCCCAGTGCTTGATCCCTCCCGGGTCCCCCGGCCTCCCGTAAAAGGCGATGTACAACTCCTGAATCAGGTCTTTGTTGGTAGTCCAATCTACTGCAGTTGCCATGCTCTTTTCCTCCTTTGAGTCAGCAAGGAATTTTTACGCCCCCGTTGTGACAGGTAGCGCTGTGTCTTCAAAAGCACAGGGCGTATTCTCATACACCCCCTAAGCTGTCTATCTCACCGTAATCTGAGATGATTTATACTATTATGTTCAAAGGATGTCAAATAAACAAATGGCACCTTGTTTTGAAGTGTTATGGACTCGCAAAAAGTCGAGAATTACCACTTTCGTCACTCCGGCGAACGCTGGAATCCAGTATATTCAATATGTTCTGGATGCCCCCGTATCGAGTACGGGGCGGGCTTAATCGAGTTCGGCATGACGTTTTTGGACTTTTTACGAAGACGGCAAGTGTTACACGGAGTTTACTTTTGGGGGATGTCGTTTGTCGAGAACGCTGCGGAAAACCTGAGCACCTTGTACTGAAAGGTGTCCGTCCGGGTGAGAGAGAGGAAATGGCGTTGAAAAGTACGGCGGTTGACGGTATTGTAGGCTGACTTTTTGATAACGAACCCACCTGCATGGTCAGGGCAAAGACGGTTTCCAGGAGACACGAGAAAATGCGTATAATCCCCTATGTCCTGACTGAGAAATCGGGAAGGCGTCCCGACGCCGAAGGTTGATGCTGTGATGGAAACTTTCGCCCTGGCGGCGATCAGCTTTATAATCGCCGTCGCCCTTCTAATCCGCAAGAAGAAAAACCCCCTGCAGATAGCCTTCGCCTCCCTGTGTCTCGCCCTTTTTGCGCAGGAGGCGGGCAAGTTCTTTTCGGACCTTTCTCCTTCGGCCTTTTTCAAGGGCCTGCACTACCTCGGCGCCTTTTCGGTTCCTCCTCTGGCAGTTGCATTCAGCCGGTTGTTCATGGGTAAAGGTTTCCTGCCCCGGCGGGTCGTCGCCCTGGCGGCGGCGGGGAGCGCAGCGACCATGGCCGTTTTTCTGTTCCCCGACACCGCTCCTTACGGAGACCGCCTCATTTTCTTCTATACGGCACTGGTTCTTTCGGGCTGCTACCTCGCCCTCCTTCTTTTCATCAGAAGCAAGGCCGTCGGGACGGAGAGAAAACGGATGACATATGCGGCCCTGGCCTGTGGCGCAGCAGCGGTCATCGGCATGACGGACCTCCTCGCCTATTTCGGCTACGGCGGGCCGCGCCTCTCCGAGATGGCTACGGCGGGCCTGCTCTATTTCTTTTTGCTCACCATAAACCACCCGGACCTTCCCGAGCTTTACGAACTGATGGCAAGGGCCTTCATCGTCTTGGTCATGATCCTGTTCGCGACGGCCGTTTTCTTTGTCGTTGACGGTCTTTTCGGGAAAGGACCGATGCCGGAGTTTGCGATAGTTGTCATGGCGGCGCTTCTCATCGTCATAGCCCTCGACCCCTTGAGGCAGGTACTGAGGAAGGCATTTGAGTACTTTTTCCCCGAGAGCAAGGATTTTTTTACCTCCATCTACGGATTCGACGAGGAATTGGAGAAGGAGAAGGCGGCGCTCTTGGAGGAGATGGCCACGGGCCTCGCCCATGAGATCCGCAACCCCCTCGGTTCCATCAAGGGGGCGGCGCAGTACCTCCAATCCGAGGTCGAGGGGACGGAAGGCAGGAAGCTGTTGGACGTCATAATCGAGGAGACGGACCGCCTGAACAGGGTGGTTTCTCAGTTTCTCGATTATGCGAAACCGTTCCGGCTCGACCTCAAGAAGCAGGACATCAACCGGGTCATCGAGAAGGCCGTCTCTCTCATCCGCGCGAACCACGCCGCGGAGGGGATTGTCGTGGAGACGGACCTGAACCCCAACCTGCCGGAGGTGGAAATCGACGCTGAACAGATAGTCCAGGTTATCCTCAACATCTCCTTCAACTCCGTCGAGGCCATGCCGGAGGGCGGAACGCTGCTCTTCAGGACGTCGAGGATCGAGAGCGAGAAAGGCGACGCCGTCGGCATCGCCATCCGGGACACGGGGAGAGGCATGGACAAGGAGGAGATGCAGAAGATATTCAAGCCCTTTTTCACGACCAAGGAAAGAGGGGTCGGGCTGGGGCTCGCCATCTGCCGGCGGATAGTGAAGAACCACGGCGGCTACATCCGCGTCAAATCGATCCCCGGGCAGGGCACCATCTTCTACATCCGGCTCGGCGTCTCCCCGTGAGGCCTGAGGCGAGGCTTGGCATCGTGGAAGCTACAATCATCCCGCTCGGTTCGTCATGGTTGCATCGAAAGGGGAATTCGTGTAGTTTCATCGACTCGAATCTACCTTTCAGGGAGTGTGCTTTCCGCCGATGGAAAAGATCCTGGTCGTCGACGACGAAGCGAACATGAGGCTGGTCCTCTCGGCCCTGCTGAAGAAGGAGGGTTACGAGGTCGTGGAGGCCGAGAACGGCCTGGAGGCCCTCCGGGTATTGAAGGCGGGGGACGTGGACGTGGTCGTGACGGACCTGCGGATGCCCAAACTCGACGGGATGGGTCTCCTGGAAGAGGTCGTCGAAGACTATCCGTCGACGCCCGTCATCATGATCACGGCCCACGGAACGGTGGCGACGGCCGTGGACGCGATGAAGAAGGGCGCCTTCGACTACATCACCAAGCCCTTCGACCAGAATGAGCTGAAAAGGGTGATCCGGAAGGCCCTGAAGACCAGCGCCCTGAACGAGGAAGAACTGGTCGTCGGCCCCGGCGAGATCGACCGGTACGGGATCATCGGGTCGAGCAAGCCCATGCTGGAGGTCTACGAGGCCGTCAAGCGGGTGGCCCCGACGACGACGACAGTCCTCCTGACGGGGGAGACGGGCACGGGGAAAGACCTCATCGCCCAGGCTATCCACAGGAACAGCCCGAGGAAAGAAAACCCCTTCATCAAGATCAACTGTGCGGCCATCGCCGAGACGCTGATCGAAAGCGAGCTCTTCGGTTACGAGAAGGGAGCCTTCACGGGCGCCGGGACGACCAAGCCGGGGCGGTTCGAGCTTGCCCACAAGGGCACTCTCTTCCTCGACGAGGCGGGGGACATACCGCGGGACATGCAGGTCAAGCTGTTGCGGGTCCTCGAAGACCAGGAGTTCGAGCGGGTGGGGGGGCTGAAGACGATCAAGGTCGACGTCCGGCTGGTGGCGGCTACCAACCGGAACCTCCT
This sequence comes from Syntrophaceae bacterium UBA5761, assembly GCA_002418885.1. Classification (GTDB taxonomy): domain Bacteria; phylum Desulfobacterota; class Syntrophia; order Syntrophales; family UBA4778; genus UBA2207. The sequence goes on along the minus strand of DIEZ01000049.1, from coordinate 17,941 downwards.
TCAGGACGTGAAGGAAGGAAGGTTCCGGGAGGACCTGTTCTACCGGTTGAACGTCTTTCCCATCCATCTGCCCCCCCTGCGGGAGAGGCGGGAGGACATCGTACCGCTCGCCGAGTATTTTCTCGAGAAGTTCAACGGCAAGCACGGGCGGTCGGTCCGCCACGTCGATAGCGGTGTGAAGGAACTCCTCGTGGGGTACGACTGGCCGGGGAATGTACGGGAGCTCGAGCACGTGATGGAGCGGGTCGTCCTGATGGCAAAGGGCGACACTGTAACGCCGGAGGACATCCCGGAGGAGGTGCGGCTTCGGCAGACCGTCCCCCCGGAGAAGACGGAGAAGCCCTTCAAGGAATTCATCAAGAGCCGGACGGAAGAGGTGGAGAAGCAGCTGATCGTCCGGGTGCTGGAGGAATGCGGCGGCAACGTGACGCGGGCGGCGCAGCAGCTCGGCTTCAGCCGCAAGGGCCTTCAACTGAAGATGATCAAGTATAACCTTCGCAAGCGGCAGGAAAACCATGGTCAACAGGATTGAGGTCGGGTTCAAGAGAGGGGTCAGGGACGCCCTGGGCGAGAAGGTCCGCAGGCGGATCGTCGAGCACATCCACTTGGACGTAGAGAAGGTCTCCACGGTGGACGTCTTCACGGTCGAGGGCGACCTCGGGAAGGGCGAACTGAAGGCGATAGCCCGCGGCCCGCTTTCGGACCCCGTCATCCAGCGCTACGCCGTCAATAAAGGGCTCGCGGAGGACTTCGACTGGCTCATCGAGGTCGGCTTCCGGTCGGGCGTGACCGACAACGTGGGTAAGACGGCCCGGGAGGCGATAGAGCTTTTCCTGGGAGAGAGCCTTGGGGAACGGGCCATAGCCGTCTACACCTCCCGCCAGTACGCCGTTAGCGGTCGGGTCGGTAGGGAGGGGGCGGAAAGGATCGCCTCGGGGCTCCTGGCCAACGACCTCATCGAACGTTATGAGGTCGTGAGCGGGAGGGACTGGGACCGAGAGAAAGGAATGCCTGCCTACGTCCCGAAGGTCGTCGGCGAGAACGATATCCTTGTCGCTGAAATCGACCTCCATGTGAGCGACGACGAGCTCCTCGGCATAAGCAGCGAAAGGCTTTTGGCCCTGAACCTCGAAGAGATGAAGGCCATCCGGCGTTATTTTCGGGACGACACGGTTGTCGAAGAGCGGCGACGGTTCGGCCTCGGGGAATACGCGACCGACGTCGAATTGGAAGCCCTGGCCCAGACCTGGTCGGAGCACTGCAAGCACAAGATATTCAACAGCCGGATCACCTACCTGGAAGAAGCTGGAGGAAAGGCTTTTGTCATCGACTCCCTTTTCCACACATACATCAAGAAGTCGACACAGGAGATCCGGGAGAGGATGGGTAAAGACGACTGGTGCCTCTCCGTGTTCGTCGACAACGCGGGGGTCATCAAGTTCAACGACGACTACAGCCTCGTCTTTAAGGTGGAGACCCACAACTCTCCCTCTGCCCTCGACCCTTACGGGGGCGCCCTCACGGGGATCGTCGGGGTCAACCGGGACCCCTTCGGGACCGGCAAGGGGGCCAAGCTGATCTTCAACACCGACGTCTTCTGCTTCGCCCCGCCTTTCTACGACAAGCCGCTTCCGAAGAGGATCCTCCATCCGCGGCGCATCTACGAAGGCGTAAGGGAGGGCGTGGAGCACGGCGGCAACAAGAGCGGCATCCCCACGATAAACGGCTGTATCGTCTTCGACGAAAGGTTTCTCGGGAAGCCCCTCGTATACTGCGGGACGGGCGGGATCATGCCGGCCCGCCTCCACGGGAGGCCCACGCACACGAAGGAAGTGCGGCCGGGAGACCTGATCGTGATGACGGGAGGGAGGATCGGGAAAGACGGGATCCACGGCGCCACCTTTTCGTCGGAGGAGCTGCACGAGGGGTCACCGGTGACGGCCGTCCAGATCGGAGACCCCATAACACAGAAGAAGATGACGGACTTTCTTCTCCTTGCCAGGGACCGGGACCTCTACCGGGCGATCACGGACAACGGCGCGGGCGGGCTTTCCTCTTCCGTGGGGGAGATGGCCAGGCTCTCCGGCGGGTGTGAACTCGACCTGGCGAAGGCACCCCTCAAGTACGCGGGGCTCCAGCCCTGGGAGATACTCCTTTCCGAGGCCCAGGAGAGGATGACCCTCGCCGTGGAACCGGAAAAGGTCGACGCCTTCCTCTCCCTGGCGCGGAAGATGGGGGTCGAGGCGACCGTCCTCGGTAGGTTCACCGATTCGGGGAGGTTCCATGTCCTTTACGAAGAAAAGACGGTAGCCTACCTGGACATGGCGTTCCTTCACGACGGGGTTCCCCAATTAGAGCTGAGAGCCCGCTGGGTCGCCCCGCGGCATGAAGAGGCCGCCTTTCCCGAGCCGTCGGACCTGGGAGGGGCCTTGAAGACGATGCTCTCCCGCCTCAACATCTGCAGCAAGGAGTCGGTGGTGCGGCAGTACGACCACGAGGTCCAGGGAGGGAGCGTCATAAAGCCCCTCACGGGCGCCGTTAGCGACGGGCCGAGCGACGCCGCCGTGATCCGGCCGCTCCTGGACTCCTTCGAGGGGGTCGTCGTCGCCAACGGCATCTGTCCCCGTTACAGCGACATCGACACATACCACATGGCGGCCTGCGCGATCGACGAGGCCGTGAGGAACACGATCGCCGTCGGCGGTTCTCTCGGAAATATCGCCGGCCTCGACAATTTCTGCTGGTGCGACCCCGTGCAGTCGGAAAAGACGCCCGATGGAGAGTACAAGACCGCCCAACTGGTCCGGGCCAATAAGGCCCTATTTGATTATTGCGTGGCCTTCGGAATTCCCCTCATTTCAGGCAAGGATTCCATGAAGAACGACTACTTTGATGGCGTCACCAAGATCTCCATACCACCCACAGTCCTGTTTTCGGTCATCGGCAAGATAGAGGACGTAAGGATGGCCGTGACCATGGACGTGAAGCGTCCGGGTGATCTGATCTACCTTCTGGGAAAGACTGCCTTTGAACTGGGAGGTTCGGAGTATTACGCCGCAAAAGGATACGTAGGCAACCGCGTCCCCCGCGTGGATGCCGCCAGCGCCCTTGTCCGCTATCGCGCCTATCACGAGGCTGTCTGCCGGGGTCTGGTTGCTTCCTGTCACGATCTGTCGGACGGAGGTCTCGCCGTTGCCCTGGCGGAGAGCGCCTTTGCGGGCGGCCTGGGTATGGCCGTTGACCTTGGCAGGGTGATGTTCGCCGGAGTTTCCTGTGATCGCGCAGATGAAACCCTGCTGTTTTCCGAGTCGGCCTCGCGCCATCTGGTTACGGTAAGACCGGAAAACAGGGAGATGTTTGAAAAGGCCATGGAAGGAACATGCTTTTCCCGCATCGGCACGGTAACTGAGGACGGAATGCTCACGGTAACCGGCATTGATGGAAATACGGTTGTGCGGGGAACGCTGTCTGAACTGAAAGAGGCTTGGCAGAGCCCACTGAGGGAGTTGTGACATGAAGCAGGCAAAGGCAATCGTATTGACTGGAAACGGCACCAATTGCGAGATGGAGGCAGCGCACGCCTGCCGTCTGGCGGGCTTCGATGTGGTCAGGGTAGCCCATATCTCCGAGCTTCTCTATGGAGAGGTTCTTCTCGATGATTATCACTTCCTGAATCTCACCGGCGGATTTCTTGACGGTGATGATCTGGGCAGCGCCAAGGCCCAGGCAAACCGTCTGAAATACGCCCGTGTGTCAAGGGACAACGAGCATCTGGTTGATCAGTTTCTGCGCTTCATCAACGACGGGAAACTGATACTTGGGGTCTGCAACGGGTTTCAGCTGATGGTGAAGATAGGTCTCCTTCCCGCGCTGGGAGGAGAGTACCTGACCCAGACGGCGACCCTCACCTTTAACGATTGCGGCCGGTTTCAGGACAGATGGGTATACCTTAAACACAACCCGGCATCGCCTTCCATATTTACGAAGGGGATAGAGAAGGGGATATACCTGCCCGTGCGCCATGGCGAAGGAAAATTCCAGGTCGATTCCGATCACATCCTGGAGAGGATCGAAAGCCTTAACCTGTCGGTACTCAAGTATTCCGATAGCGCATATGAAGCGCCGACCATGGAGTTTCCTCTCAATCCCAACGGTTCCCTGAATGCCATTGCCGCCCTCTGCAATGAGACCGGCCGGCTAATGGGCCTCATGCCCCACCCTGAGGCCTTCCTCAATCGCACGAACCATCCTCGCTGGACCCGCGAAAAACTGCCGGAAGAGGGGGACGGACTTATTCTCTTCAAGAACGCAGCGGATTTCGTAAGGAGCAATCTTTAGCGGAAGGCCATCTCTTCCGCTTCGGAAATACAAGGAGAACGGTAATTCGATGAAACTCGTCAGACCAGAAGAAGAGTGCGGAATTTTCGGGATTTACAATCATCCGGAGGCGGCGAACCTGACCTATCTCGGGCTTTATGCCTTGCAGCACAGAGGGCAGGAGAGCTGCGGAATCGTGTCCTCTGACGGGATGCATCTCCACGCCCACAAGAACATGGGGCTGGTGGCGGATGTATTCGGCAACCAGGATATCTTCCGGGCGCTTCCCGGAAACGCCGCCATCGGACATGTCAGATACTCGACCACCGGCTCTTCAGTCCGGAAAAATGTTCAACCCATCATGGTGGACTATTCCCGCGGCTCCATCGCGGTGGCCCATAACGGCAACATCGTCAATGCGCAACTGATCAAGGATGAACTGGAGGCGTGGGGTTCCATCTTTCAGACGACCATGGACACGGAGATCATCATTCACCTGCTGGCTACTTCAAAGGCCAGTTCCCTGCTGGATCGCATTACCGAGGCCCTGGGCCGGGTTGAAGGCGCCTACTGCCTTCTGTTCCTGACGGAGAACCGCATGGTCGCGGTGAGGGACCCAAACGGTTTCCGCCCTTTGTGTCTGGGAAAGCGTGGCGACGCCTATGTGGTCGCCTCGGAGTCTTGCGCGCTGGACCTCATCGAGGCCCAATTTGTCAGGGAGATCGAACCGGGAGAGGTTGTCTTAATCGACAAAGACGGCGTAACCTCTCACTTTCCTTTCAAAAAGGTGAAACCGACCCCCTGCATCTTCGAATTCATCTATTTCGCCCGCCCAGACTCAAGAATTTTCGGAAAGAACGTCTATATGATACGCAAGGAGCTGGGACGCCAGCTGGCCAGAGAACACAGGATTGAGGCCGACATCGTCATCCCCGTTCCAGACTCTGGGGTGCCGGCCGCGCTTGGTTACGCCCAGGAATCGGGCATTACCTTCGAATTCGGCCTTATGCGCAATCACTATGTGGGGCGTACCTTCATCGAACCACAGCAGGCCATCCGTCATTTCGGCGTAAAGATAAAACTGAATCCGGTGCGTGATATCATCCAGGGAAAGAGGGTGGTGGTCATAGACGATTCCATTGTGCGCGGCACAACCTCCCGCAAGATCGTCAAGATGATCCGGAGCGCCGGAGCAAAAGAGGTGCACACCCTCATATCCAGTCCTCCCACCAGCTATCCGTGCTATTACGGTATTGACACTCCCACCCGCAAGGAACTAATTTCTTCATCTCATACCATCGAAGAGATTCGCAAATACATCACAGCCGACTCCCTGGGATACCTTTCGGAGCAGGGGATGCTCTCGGCGGTTGGCGTGGAAAATATCGATTACTGTCGCGCATGCTTTTCCGGCGGATACCCCGTTGAATTTCCCATTATGTCCCCGGAAGCGCAACTGGCGCTCTTCAGCAAGGAGTAACATAACATATGACAGACCGGCAAAAACTGAAAAAGATCATCCTGGAAAAATCCTACGAAAAAAGGAAGGTAACATTGTCTTCCGGAGTGGAGAGCGATTTTTACTTCGACGGAAAACAGACCACCCTTCACCCCGAGGGGGCATATCTTACGGGGCGCCTCTTTCTGGAGGCCCTGAATGGCATGGAAGATATCGACGGTGTGGGCGGAATGACTCTGGGGGCGGACCCAATCGCTACGGCGGTGTCCTTGGTAAGCTTCCTTGAGGGACGTCCTGTTCCGGCCTTCATAATCCGCAAGGAGCCCAAGGGCCATGGAACAGGGGCCTGGCTGGAAGGGAGAAAAAATCTTGGGGAAGGCGCACGGGTCGTAATTGTCGAGGACGTGGTTACCAGCGGAGGTTCTTCCCTCAAGGCCATACGGCGAGCGGAAGAAGAGGGGTTGACGGTTCTGGGGGTTGTGACACTGGTGGATAGGGAAGAGGGGGGCAGGGAGAATATCGAAAAGGCCGGTTACTGGCTCAAGTCGGTTTTTACCAAATCCGATATCCTTTCCTGAAAATCATGGCTTCCATCATTCTGGCCGGAGGCGGCGGTTTTGTCATCGCCGCCTCCGGCCTTTTAAGAATGGCATATCACCCCCCGTTTTCCATTGGAGACCTGCCTTGAAACCATCTCTGGAAAAACTCCTTCAATCCTATGGGATTCTTCTCTCATCGGTCGATGACTGGTTTGCCCGCTGCAGGGCCTCGTCGGGAAAAGACATCGCCTGTGTGCAGGGGTGTTCGGCATGCTGCCGCGGCCTTTTCGATATAACACTTCTGGATGCATTCTATATGAAAGAAGGCTTTGACCTTCTGCCCGCCGGAGTAAGAAGACCAGCCCTTCTTCAGGCGGAAAAGAAGCTCAAAGAACTCAGCTTCATATGGAAGGACTATGCACCGCCATATATCCTGAATTACAGGCCGGAAGAGGAATGGGACGCATTGATGCCGGACGATGACCAGACCCCATGCCCGCTTCTGGGAAACAACGGCGTTTGTCTGGTGTATGAAAACCGGCCGATGACCTGCCGTCTGCACGGCATTCCCCTTGTGGATGTTTCAGGAGAAATATTTCACGATGAGTGGTGCACCCTTAATTTTCCCATGGAAGACCCACTGGTCAAGAAAGAGCTTCGCTGGGGTTTCAAGGAGTGCTTCCAGGATGAATTGACGATATTTCAGGTATTTACTGAAGCATTGCTCGACAGGAAGATTAGAGAACTGGATACATTCATTGCCACCGCCCTTCTGGTGGACTATCGCGCCTTTGACTGGAAAGCGTGGTGGAGCGAGAATGGCGAAAGGATTACAGCGGCAGGCTCGAGAGAAAACCGCTGACAGAATCGCTATCCTGGTCAATCAGCACGCGCCTTCCCTCAACCTGAATCCTTCCCTGCGCGAACAGTTTTATGACGGCTGGATATATCCTGTGCTCCTGTTCGAGGATACGGCGGGAGAGGGTTTCCTCGGTGTCGGTCTTCAGGACAGGGACTGCCGCCTGGGCGATTATTGGTCCGGTATCGGTTCCCGAATCAACGAAATGTACTGTGCATCCGGCAATCCTGGCGCCGTGGAGCAGGGCCTGACGCTGGGCATGGTTCCCGGGGAAGGCGGGGAGCAGCGCGGGGTGTATGTTCAGGATTGCGTCGGGAAATGCTTCGAGCATCACGTGAGAAAGAATCCGGTTGAATCCGGCCAGGACGACCAGTTCAACGCGATGTTCGCGCAGTATCCGTAAAACAGCCTCGTCAAAGGAGCTCCGGTCCGGATAGGAACGATGGTCCACATGGATAGCGTGTATGCCGTGTTTGTGGGCGCGCTCCAGGGCATAGGCGTCCCCCCGGTTGCTTATTACGCACGCCAGAGATGCGCTGAGCCTGCCCTGCTCGCAATGGTCGATGATTGATTGCAGGTTGGAGCCGTTTCCCGAGACGAGGACACCTATCCGGAGAGAACCATGGGGAGTGTTGGAATGGTGAGTATCAGACAAGCTCAACGCACTCACCGCCCGCGTCGCATTTAGCCACTTCACCGATAACGGAGGCCTCTTCATTCAGTCCCGAAAGGCGGATGAGGATCTCTTCCGCTTCTTGCTCCGAAACGGCCAGAACCATGCCGATGCCGCAATTGAAGGTACGGAACATCTCCGTATCTTCGATGGCGCCTCCCTGTTGAAGGATGGTGAAGACATCGGGCATTATCCAGGAATTCCTCTTTATAACGGCCTTGCAGCCATGGGGGAGTATCCTGGGGACGTTCTCCAGAAGACCGCCTCCGGTGATATGGGCAATACCGCTGATGTGAAAATCACGCATGAGATTGAGAATGGTCTTCACGTAAATCCGGGTCGGAGTAAGAAGTTCGTCGGCCACTGTTTTGTCGAGACCGGGAAGGATGGAATCAATCCCCAGACCCATCATCTCAAAAAAGACCTTTCTGGCAAGGGAATAACCGTTGCTGTGCAATCCGCTGGAGGAAATGCCGATCAGTTTGTTTCCGACCGTGATGGACGAACCGTCGATTATGGAGTCCCGTTCCACGACGCCCACAGCGAACCCGGCGAGATCGTATTCCCCTTCACTGTAAAAACCGGGCATTTCGGCTGTTTCACCGCCTATCAAGGCGCATCCGGCCTGCGAGCAACCCTGGGCAATGCCCTTGACCACCTCTGCCGCCTTTTCCGGAACGAGCTTGCCAGTGGCGAGATAATCGAGGAAAAAGAGGGGTTCCGCCCCCTGGACGATGATATCATTCACGCACATGGCTACCAGGTCTATACCGACGGTATCGTGCCGGTCCGCGAGAAAAGCCAGCTTCAGCTTTGTTCCAACACCATCGGTGCCGGAAACAAGCACGGGATTCCGGTACTTTGATGCGTTAAGGGAAAACAGCCCGCCGAAGCCGCCGATATCGGCCATCACCTCCGGCCTGAAGGTTGATTTCACCAGAGGCTTTATCAGCTTCACGAAGCTGTTTCCAGAATCTATATCCACTCCCGCGTCCTTATAGGTAACCTTGCCGCTGCTCACAAACTTATCCTCCTGTCTGAAAAAACGAGACATATTTTTACGGTATCACGACCTAAATGTCAAACTCAATCTGGGCAGAGATTTCCAGGGTCAATAGAGATATTTCCCGACAGATACATGACCGTTTTTCTCGGGTGTGTCTATGAGGGATAAGATGATGGTCGCGGACACGTCAGGGAGACAAAAAACAGTTTGCATCGCTTCCGGTGTGTGGGTATCATGGCCGAAAATGAAGAAACCCATGGCTGAAATCTTCCTTCAACCTATGACTGAAGCCGATCTGGATGAGGTTCTCCCTATTGAGGCATCTTCCTTTTCTTCTCCCTGGAGCAGGCGGCACTTTCTCGACGAGTTGACATCGCCACTTTCATTTCCAATGGTTGCGCGCATGTCCGACGGTTTGGTGGCCGGATACATCTGTATGATGATGGTGCTGGATGAAGGTTCGGTGCTCAACGTCGCGGTGCATCCCCAGTTGCGGCGCAAAGGCATTGGAAAGATGATGATTCAGGCCGCCCTCGCCGAGTTTCACTCCCGCGGAGCGTCATTCGTCGCCCTTGAGGTCAGGCCGACCAACAAAGCTGCCCTGTCAATCTATGAGGGGTTTGGTTTTGTTGTCACGGGGAGAAGGAAGGCCTACTACGAAAATGGAGAGGACGCCGTATTAATGGAATATGACATTAAACGGCTGGACGAAGATAAACATGCACTTTAAATCCGTGGTATTGACCAACATTGAGATTTCGCCCGGTTATAGACGTGTTCGCCTCACGGCGCCCCGGGGAATTCTCGAGGCGAAGCCGGGACAGTTCGTTATGCTCAGGGTGCGGGACGGAGTTGATCCTCTTTTGCGCAGACCCTTTTGTATCTACGACGTGGGAACCTTTTCTCCTGATTACCCTGACGCCTCCCGTCGCTGTTATTTCGAGATTCTCTACAAGGTAGTCGGCAAGGGGACCTCGATCCTTGCTTCCCTGCATGAGAAAGATTCCGTAGATGTCCTTGCCCCCTTGGGCAACGGCTTCAACCCTGGGGAGGAGGGGGAAGAAAAACTCCTCGTGGGAGGCGGTTTCGGTCTTGCGCCCCTCTATTTCCTGGCGCGCCGGTTGGTGGAAAAATCTCCAATCAAGGTCTTTATAGGAGGGAGGAGAAAAGAGGATGTCCTGTGTGTTACGGAATTTGAGCAACTGGGCATCGATACCTACGTGGCCACCGACGACGGGACCCTTGGTTCCCGCGGCCTGGTGACCGAGGTGCTGGAAGAGCATCTGTCTATGGAAGGAATGAGTCGTTCCGTTTTTGCGTGCGGTCCCGAACCCATGCTGCGGGCAGTTGCAGGAATGTGCGAAAAGTACCGGATAAACTGCCAGGTTTCCCTGGAGGCAACCATGGCATGCGGGGTTGGCGCCTGCCTCGGTTGCGTTGTTAAGGGCGCGTCCCACTCGGAAGATTCTCCGGACTACCGCTGCGTTTGCAAGGAGGGTCCGGTTTTCGATACCTCTCAGCTTCTCTGCGAAGATCAGGCGGAAGGGGCAGCGTCATGAAAAAACCTGATCTCTCCGTCAATCTGGCCGGCATATCGCTCCGGAACCCCATCATGACCGCTTCCGGCACCTTTGGCTACGGCGAAGAGTTTGCCGGATACATGGACCTGGAAAAGATTGGGGCAATCGTAACCAAGGGGCTCTCCCTCCGTCCCAGGGCGGGCAACCCCATGCCCAGAATCGTTGAAACGGCCGGAGGCATGCTCAACGCCATCGGCCTGCAAAATGTAGGGATAGATGCGTTTATAGAGAACAAGACGCCGTTTTTCCGCTCCATATCAACGCCGGTGATAGTAAACTTCTTCGGCAATAGCGTAGAGGAATACGCCAAATTGGCCGCCCGGCTGGACGCCGTTCCCGAGGTCTCTGGAGTGGAGATAAACATATCCTGCCCCAATGTTAAACATGGCGGCATCGTATTCGGAACCGATCCCAAGGCCGCTTTCTCCGTGGTAAGGGCGGTGCGGGGGGCAACGGGCAAGCCGGTCATAGCCAAGCTCTCTCCCAATGTGACCGATATTGTGGAGATGGCCCTTGCCTGCGCCGAGGCCGGCGCCGATTCCCTTTCACTCATCAACACCATTACCGGCATGGCCATAGACCTGCAAAAGAGGAGGCCCAGGATTTCCAATGTCACGGGAGGACTTTCCGGACCGGCGGTAAAGCCCGTTGCCCTGCGCATGGTATGGCAGGTTTATCAGGCCGTGAAGCTTCCCATTATCGGGATAGGGGGGATTGTCACGGCAACTGACGCTCTTGAATTCATGGTTGCCGGAGCAACAGCCGTGCAGGTCGGTACAGCGAATTTCATGACCCCTGACGCATCCCAGCGCATAGCCGAGGATATGGAACGTTATCTGAAGGAGAATGGCGTCAGGGATGTAAAGGAAATGATTGGCTCACTCAGGGTATAGAACAGGTGAGGGTTAGTGGCGGCTGAACATCTCGGAAAGCGGATGAGGTAATGAAAAGAATTTATATTTTCTCAAACTCCACCGGTGAGACGGCGGAAAGGGTTATAAAGGCGACCCTGGCGCAGTTTGACGCGACCAACGTCAAGGTGCACAGAAAGAGCTACCTGAAAACCCTTGACGATGTGAGGACCGCGGTTGAAGATGTGGCAAAGCGGCCGGGCCTGATAGTTTTCACACTCATGCATCAGACACATGTGGCGGAACTGAATGCCGAGGTGGAGCGCCGTGGACTCGAGTCCTTTGACGTCATAACGCCGATTCTCGAAAAGATGCAGGAATTTCTGGGAGTTCCCGCGAAGCGCAGGCCCGGGGTCGTATACAAGGTGGACGAAGAGTATATCAAACGCCTGGAAGCGGTGAACTTCACCGTCAAGCACGATGACGGACAGAGCACCCAGGACCTGGCGGAAGCGGACATCGTGCTGGTTGGTGTGTCACGCACATCGAAAACCCCTCTTTCCATGTATCTGGCTGGAAAAGGCTATAAAGTGGCCAACATCCCCCTTGTGGAGGGTCTGGAACCCCCGGCCCAGCTTTTTAAAATAAGTCAGGAACGGATTGTCGGACTGACGGTGGATGTTCAGCAGCTTATCAACATCAGGACTTCACGCATGCGGAACATGAGGCAGTTAAGCCGCAGCCCCTACAATGAATATGACACCGTAGAGTCGGAACTGGTGTTTTCCAAGCGGCTTTACAGAAGCAATCCAAAATGGATGGTTGTGGACATGACCAACAAGGCCATTGAAGAGGCCGCGGCTGAGATCATGAAGAAGTTCCAGAAATAGGCGCCCGGGGCAAGGGGGTTTTGAGGTGGTTGAACCAGCGGACGGCGGGGTTTCGTCATGAGGAAATGACGGCAATACCCCGCCGCTTTATTTGCTGGAAACCCGGATGAGAATTCAAACGCGATGAAGGTTTATTATTTCCATTCGGTGGTTTGCGTCCGGATGCCGATTGGACGGGCCTTCAGTAAGGATGACCAGATCTCCGCTAAGCCCGTTCTGCGCAACCCACTGTCGGGTATATGAGTTCCAGTCTTCCGGATGCTCAGACTCATGAATGGGGAAAACACCGGAGGTGAACTGAAGTTGCTGGCAGGTCGCCATCTGGGAGCTTATGGCGAAGATCCAGACCGGGAGGTGGAACGAGGAAATCCTTCTGGCTGTCGAACCGCTGCGGGTCGGTATGAAAACGGCAGCCGGGGTTACATATTCCAGGCATGACTCCACGCCCAGGGCAATGAGATGTTCCGGCCTTATCTTTCCCTTCAATCCGCTTTCCTTGAACATCTCACCAACGGTCAGCGCCTGACGATGGGGCTCGATAGAGGCCGCAATCCTTGCAAGCATTGCGGTTGATTCCACGGGATAACTTCCCATGGCTGATTCCGCCGAGAGCATCACGCAGTCCGTGCCGTCCAGGATGGCGTTTGCCACATCCGTCGCCTCGGCCCTTGTCGGGCGACTGTTTCCCGTCATGGACTCGAGCATCTGTGTCGCCGTGATTACGGGTTTGCCCCGCATGTTCGCCAGACGTGTCAGGCGTTTCTGTATAACGGGGATCTCTTCTATGGGCGCTTCGACTCCCAGGTCGCCGCGGGCAATCATGATGCTGTCGGCGGTATCGAGGATCTCTTCAATATGGTAAAGTGCTGTCGAGCGTTCGATTTTGGCGATTATGAATGGATGATATCCCAGTCCCGCTGCCGCGGATCTCACCTCCTCTATATCTGACGCCCGGTTCACGAAAGACTGGCTCACCGCATCAACACCGTTCTCCAGAGCAAACTTCATGCACTTAAAATCGTGCTCGGTAAAAGAACTGATCCCCAGATCGATTCCAGGCAGGTTAAGCCCTTTTCTGGAGCGCAGTTCGCCTCCGACAACGATGCGGCACCGGACGTTGTTACCTTCGACGGAAACAGCTTCAAGCTGGATGAGCCCGTCGTTCAGAAAGAGGGTGTTGCCGGGACGCACCGCCGACGGCAATTGGGGGAAACTGACGGAGACGCGACTGGAGTTTCCCACAATATTATCGGACGTCAGGGTGAAAAACTCGCCCGGCCGGAGATCGATGGGCTCCGGCTCCAATTGCCCTATGCGCATCTTGGGTCCGGGGAGGTCGGCCAGTATTGCCAGTCTCCGCCCGGTTGCAGCCGCGGCGTCACGGAGGTTGCCGATTACCTGCGCGTGGCCGGAAAAATCACCGTGGGAAAAGTTCAGCCTTGCCACGTTCATGCCGGACAGAAGCATCCGCTCCATGATCTGACGGCTTTCAGATACCGGGCCTATCGTGCAGACGATCTTTGTCTTGTTGGGTGCTATATTCATCTGTTCTCCTTCCACCTGTTTACATCTCCATTTTGCTGGTTCACCCGGAAAGTTTAGCGCAGAGAAACACAAACGAGTAGGGCTGGACTGGGTAGCTCGATTCGGTAATCGTTACGGCATCCTTCCATATGCAGATATCGTCGGGAGCGTCAAGGAAGGTGTCCATGATTCTGCGCCATCCGGAGGAAGAGTCCGATGGAAGCGGGGGGAGTTGAAATTCCAGCGCCTCCTGATAAGCGTTGAACATCAGGTGATACATGACAAGCCCATCATGGCTATATGTGGTAATAGCAATGCTGTGAGAGTAATCGTTCCAGTCCGGCTGGTTTAACTGAACTCCGTGCCATTGTATGCGTGCGCTTCGCAAAAGCTGGTTCAGGCTCACCACGGAGTTTTCATCCGGTATTTCCCTGCGGAGCCTCCTTCGGATCAAGCGTCGGCAGAACCTGAAGATATCGCTATGTCTTTCGGGAAGGGTCCAGTCGAACCAGCTCAGTTCGTTGTCCTGACAGTAGGCGTTGTTGTTTCCCCTCTGGGTGCGGCGGACTTCGTCGCCCATGAGGATCATGGGCGCACCCAGGGAAATGAGCGTGATTGCAAGAAAATTCTTGACCTGCCTGTTGCGAAGCATCTCAACTTCGCGGTCATCGCTGGGTCCTTCCACCCCGCAGTTCCAGCTCAGGTTGTCACCGTAACCATCCCTGTTGTCTTCGCCGTTAAGCTCATTGTGTTTTCCATTGTAGGATACCAGATCGTTCAGGGTGAATCCGTCGTGGCATGTCACGAAGTTTATGCTCTGTTCCGGTTCCCGCTCTTCGTGCCCGAAGATGTCAGGGCTCCCCAGAAGTCTGGTGGCGAAATTCCGAACCGAGGCATTGTCTCCACGCATGAAGCGCCGCACGTCGTCCCGGAATTTTCCATTCCACTCTTTCCAGCTATCACCGATAAAGCTGCCCACCTGGTAGAGCCCGGCCGCGTCCCAGGCTTCCGCAATCAGTTTGATTCCGGCCAGGACAGGGTCTGAATCAATGTCCCAGAGGATCGGTGGATCCGCCATGGGGCATCCACTTTCATCCCGGGAAAGAATGGAGGCAAGATCGAAGCGGAATCCGTCCACATGCATGACTTCCACCCAGTAGTGCAGGCAATCTACAATCATTCTCCTTACAATGGGGTTGTTTGCGTTGAGTGTGTTGCCGGTCCCGGTATAGTTGGCATAGCTTGCCCCTCCATCAGCCAGTATGTAGTAAACACTGTTCTCCAGTCCTTTCAAGGAAAGGGTGGGTCCGTTGTGTCCGCCTTCGGCGGTGTGGTTGAAAACCACGTCCAGTATAACCTCGATACCTTCGCGGTGCAGCGCCTTGACCATGTCCCTGAACTCGTCCATTGGCCCAAGGGGGTCTTTGCGGGAGCTGTAGGCGTGATGGGGAGCAAAGAAGGAGACAGGGCTGTATCCCCAGTAATTGACAAGCCCTTCCGGGGAATCCTGCCAGTCGAACTGGAAGATGGGAAGAAGCTCAACAGCGGTTACGCCCAGCTCCTTCAGGTAGGGGAGTTTTTTTATCAGTCCCGAGAATGTGCCACGCTTTTCCGCTGGGATTCCCGAATTGGGGTTTCTGGTGAAACCTCCGACGTGCATCTCATATATCACGCTCCGCGAAAAAGGCCTTTTCAGAGGCGTATCACCTTCCCAGTCGTAGATGCGGGGATCCGCCACAACACTCTTCATGGCGGTGGACGTGTTTTTCCCAAAGCCGCATGCGGCCTTTCTGCTGTAGTCGTCAGGCACCGCTACGGCCTTTCCGTAAGGGTCCAGCAGCACTTTGTCTCTGTCGAATCTCATCCCTTTGTATGGTTCGTATGGTCCGTGGGCCCGGTATGCGTAAATCTGTCCAGCCGTAAGGTCCGGGACATAGGCATGCCAGTAGTGGCCAGTTCTGTTACGGTTGGGCTTGAGAGTGATGATCCTGGAGGGTTGGCGGGCGTCAACGGTGTCAAACAACAGGAGTTCCATGGACGTGCAGTTTTTTGAATAGACGCTGAAGTTTACGCCCCCGCTCTGTATAGTCGCCCCCAGGGGGTGAGTCTTGCCGAACCTCATCCGTTGCGCTCCATCAAGGTCATTTTCTTCAGCGCAAAAGGCATCGGTCGGCCCTTCTTCATTACACACCACGTTTCGCGGCGCGTCGTTGGATTCAATATCTTCTTTATTCATTCAGTTCACCGGTTTGACCTTCCATATCTTTGAGCAGTATTCTCTTATTGAGCGGTCAGAAGAAAATTTTCCCATGCGAGCCACATTGAGAATCGACATGCGCGTCCATGTTTCCTGGTTGCTGAACACCCCGGAAACCTTTTCCTGACACTCCAGGTAAGACTGGTAATCCGCGAGAACAAGATAGGGATCGTGATTCAGGAGGGACTCCACGAGAGGGGCAAACAGGTTCGTATCGCCATGGGAGAAATGACCTGACGTGATGAGATCCATCGCCCCGCGCAGCGACGGGATGGCTTCATAGTAGTGACGCGGTGAGTATCCATGAGATTTAAGATAGCGAGCCTCATCGGATTTGAGTCCGAAGAGGAAAAAATTGTCGGCGCCAACCTCTCCGCGAATCTCTATATTTGCCCCGTCAAGGGTACCTATGGTGAGCGCTCCGTTCATGGAAAACTTCATATTGCCCGTGCCGGATGCTTCTTTCCCCGCCATGGAGATCTGTTCCGAAAGGTCGGCGGCCGGGTATACCTTGTGTCCGATTTTTACATTGAAGTCAGGCAGGAATACAACCCTTATCAGATCCCGGACGTCCGCGTCGGCGTGAACAACCTCAGCGATTGATGTGATCAGTTTTATTATCAGCTTTGCCATCATGTAGCCGGGCGCGGCCTTGCCTCCGAAGATGAAAGTCCGTGGAACGCTACAGGCCCGGGGATTTTCTTTAATTTTCCCATACAGTGTGATGATATGAAGGGCGTTCAGATGTTGCCGCTTGTATTCATGTATGCGTTTTACCTGTACGTCGAAGAGGGAGTCCACGTTGATTATGGTTCCCGTTCTTTGTTTAATGATACCGGCCAGCTCATTCTTGTTAGCGCGTTTGACGAGTTTCCATTCCTGGCGGAAAGCGGGTTCTTCGGCAAAGGGCTCGAGTTTTTCCAGTTCGGCCAGGTCCCGTATCCAGGCATCTCCGATGGCCCCGGTTATCAGTTCGCTGAGCCGCGGATTGCTGAGCGCCAGCCATCTCCGGGGAGTCACTCCATTCGTTATATTGTGAAACTTTCTGGGTTCCAGATCAGAGAAGTCGCGCAACACCTCCTGTTTCAGGAGGCGCGAATGCAGTTCCGCCACACCATTTACCGAATGACTCCCTACGCATGCGAGGTGGGCCATACGCACGTAGCGCTCTCCGGTCTCGTCAATTATGGATAGACGGGATATCTTCTCCTGGTCGCCGGGAAAGGCCTCCCGGACATGGTCAAGGAAGCGCCGGTTGATCTCGTAGATGAGTTCCATATGTCGGGGGAGTATCCTTGTGAAGAGTTGAAGCGGCCACTTTTCCAGAGCTTCGGGTAGGAGGGTGTGATTGGTATAGGCGAATGTGTTTGTGGTTATAGCCCAGGCGTCGTCCCAGGGAATTTCATGACTGTCCACCAGAAGCCTCATGAGCTCGGCTATGGCAATGGCCGGATGAGTATCATTCAACTGGGCCGCGAACAGCTCGGGAAAACGTGAGAGAGTGGCGCCTGTCATGCCGCAGAACCGGATCATGTCCTGGAGAGAACAGGATACGAAAAAATACTGCTGCATCAGACGAAGGCTCTTTCCCGCTGATGTCTCGTCATTGGGGTAGAGCACCTTTGTCAGGGTCTCGGATTTGACCTTCTCCTCAACGGCGGCATAGTAGTCACCTACGTTGAAATCATTGAAATCAAAGGATTCCACCGCCTCGGCCGACCAGAGACGGAGTGTGTTGCACATGTCCCGGTTATACCCGAGGACGGGTGTGTCATAAGGTATTCCGCGGACTTCCCTATCCGGTATCCACCTGACTATCAGCTTTCCTTGTTCGTCATGGTGGCTTTCAGTGTGGCCGCCGAACATCACCTCCTGCGCCAGTTCCGGTCGCCGGATTTCCCAGGGGTTGCCGGGTCCGAGCCATTTATCGGTTACTTCAATCTGCCAACCGTCCCTGATTTCCTGATCGAAGATGCCGAATTCATA
>DIEZ01000040.1:31202-32535 GCA_002418885.1 Syntrophaceae bacterium UBA5761 | reverse complement strand
GCGCCCATGTTCTCGAACTTGTCTTCCAACTCTATTTCCTTGGCCACCGTCACACCGTCCTTCGTCACCGTCGGTGCACCGAAGGTCTTCTCCAGGATGACGTTCCTCCCTTTGGGGCCGAGTGTCACCTTGACCGCGTCAGCGAGGGTGTTTACACCTTTGAGAATAGACTTTCTTGCCTCTTCATCGTACTGAATTACTTTCGGTGCCATCTATTTCATCCTCCTTCTTTTGCTCGTCTGTTTACTTTTCGATTATGCCGAGAACATCCTCTTCCCTCATGATAAGGTGCTCTTCGCCTTCGATCTTGACCTCTGTCCCGGCATACTTACTGAAAAGTATGTGGTCTCCCGCCTTAACCTCCATCGGGATGACCTTGCCGTCATCGGCCACTCTCCCTTTGCCCGCGGCGACAACTATGCCCTCTATGGGCTTTTCCTTGGCCGTATCGGGGATTATGATCCCTCCTTTTGTCTTCGCCTCTTCTTCCACACGCTTAACAATGATTCTGTCGTGCAAGGGTCTGATTTTCATGCGTTATCCTCTCCTCCTTTCAACTATGCTGACTTTAAGAATTCCTTATCCCTTCCCGGAAAAATCAGACATAGAATAAACATCAATTCTTCAGTGTCAAGGGTTTTCTGAAATTTTTATTGAAATTGAACGTAATAAAAGGTAGAAGCCCAAACCAAACAAGGCGCACCTTCTGCTTCATCCTCAAAGGCATCGACCCGGGGGACGCGACCGGGGTGCCGAAGACCTCACCGATAGAGCAAGGAGAGCCAATCTGTGAAGTTTCTTCCAAAAGAAGAGAAGTTTTTCGATCACTTCGAGGAATTGGCCGTAAAGATCGAAGAGGGCGCAAAGCTTTTCATCGATATACTGAACAATTTTGAGCACTCGGAAGCCAAGGTGACCACGCTCAAGGACATCGAGCATGAAGCGGATACCATAACCCACCGCATATATGAAAAAATGCACAAGACGTTCCTCACCCCCTTCGACCGGGAAGACATCTACGCCCTGGCCAACAAGATGGACAGCATCCTCGACATGATCGAAGCCACGG
This sequence comes from Syntrophaceae bacterium UBA5761, assembly GCA_002418885.1. GTDB lineage: Bacteria > Desulfobacterota > Syntrophia > Syntrophales > UBA4778 > UBA2207. The sequence continues at coordinate 31,466 of DIEZ01000040.1, read as the reverse complement.
CCGTCAGGATGTATCTCTACAAGGTCGATAATCCCAACAATGAAATCAAGGAACTGGCACTAACCCTTAGTAATGCCGTCGCCAAAGTCAAGGAAATCGTTTATGGCTTAAGGGACAAGAAAAAATCGAAGATGATCTTGGAGGCCTGCGTTGTGATCAACACTTTGGAGAACGAAGGGGATTACATCATGCGGCAGGCCATGGCGCGCCTTTTTGACAGAGAGACGAACGCAAAGGAGCTGATCAAGTGGAAGGAAATCTTTG
>DIEZ01000040.1:9244-31182 GCA_002418885.1 Syntrophaceae bacterium UBA5761 | reverse complement strand
GAGGGAATAGTCCTGAAACATGGGTGATTCCTTGGCCGTCGTCGTTTTCGTCATCCTTGTTGCCCTTGTTTTCGACTTTATAAATGGATTCCATGACGCAGCGAATTCGATCGCTACCGTCGTCTCGACCCGTGTTCTTAAACCCAGGCAGGCCGTCCTCTTCGCGGCCTTTTTCAACTTTATCGCCGCGTTCTTCATAGGTGTCGCCGTCGCCAAGACAGTCGGAACCGGCATCATCGACCCCGCAATCGTTGACAACCGCCTCATTCTCTCAGCCCTCGCCGGTGCGATTGCATGGAATCTTATCACATGGTGGGTGGGCCTGCCGAGCAGTTCTTCCCACGCCCTGATCGGCGGCCTGATCGGAGCCGCCGTGATGAAGGGCGGCACGGCAACCCTCGTCTGGGAGGGCATTCTCAAGACGGCGAGCTTCATCGTCCTTTCGCCGACCATCGGCCTCGTTCTCGGGTTCGTCATGATGGTCCTCGTCCTGAACATCTCAGGAAAAAAAACGGTGAGCAAGACAGACCGGGTATTCCGGCGGTTGCAGCTCTTCTCCGCCGCCGTATACAGTCTGGGTCACGGGATGAACGACGCCCAGAAGACCATGGGGATTATCGCGATCATCCTCTTCAACAACGGCTACCTGGGGTCGACTTTTCATATCCCTTACTGGGTCGAGATCGCATGCTACACAGCCATAGCCCTTGGAACCATGACGGGGGGATGGCGCATCGTCAAAACCATGGGCACAAAAATCACTAAACTTCAACCCATGGGCGGTTTCTGCGCGGAAACGGCCGCGGCCATCGCCATCATAGGGGCTTCCGCTGCAGGCATCCCTGTTAGCACTACCCACACCATCACCGGCGCCATCATGGGCGTCGGGTCCACAAAACGCCTTACGGCTGTGCGCTGGGGCGTTGCCGGGAATATCCTCTGGGCATGGGTCCTGACGATACCGGTCTCGGCACTGATATCAGCGGCCTTCTATTTTGCCACAAAAGCTTCATTTTAATCACAGTGCTTCCTGACCACGACTTCCCCTTGAAGCTATTCCCCCCCATATTTTGATTCATCTGTCCTTCCGAGCCAAGTTGTTATATACTTCTTGCCCGACTGCGCAAATAGCGCAAGGATGCTGCATCGTATGGGGTGGTGAATCTGTTTGTTTATTGAGGGAGTTATTCAACCATGAAACGTCTTACCTTCGTAAAAGTATTCGCTTCTTATCTGATACTGGTCCTCATTACTGTGGCCGTCCTGGATTTTTTTCTCACGCAGCAGATCAAGGACATCATGACAAAGGGAGTGGAGGACGAGTTATTCAGTGTTGCCCGAGTTACGGCCTTCATTCCCGGAGAACGCATTCAAAGTGACATTCCGGAGATAGCCAAACAGCTGAACGTTCGGTTGACTCTCATAGACCCTTCCGGACGGGTTCTGGCCAATTCTCAGGCCGACGCGTCAAAAATGGACAACCATCTAAACCGGCCCGAAATCCAGCAGGCCGTCAAAGAAGGACAAGGCAAGTCATCACGCTTCAGTGTGACAATCCAGGAAAGCATGCTGTATGTAGCTTTCCCGATCAAAGAAAATTCCCGCATCAAGGGTTACATTCGATTGGCACGTCCGATGACCGCAGTGACGAAATCGATAGATATTCTATATCGGGCGATACACATAACGTTGTACATTGTCGTGATTCCTTCCCTCATTCTTGCGCTTCTCTTTTCAAGATTCATAGCGTCACGGGTGACAGAAGATTGATTTTCAGGTCGTCATCACTGAAGAAGTACAGGTAAAAACCTTTCTGATTCCGCCCATGGTCAGCCATCTTTTTGCACATCTATCATGATTGCCGACGGGAACTGAAATTCATCTGCGAAACAGGCCGTCGTTGTTGTCAGATCCGACCAGGGTGCACGTACACCGTCACCTGGGACCCGGTCACCCGGCTGCGCCCCGTATAGATAAAGCTGAAAAACCACAACAGGAGAAGAAAAAAAATCGTGCCCGGGTGCAGTAACGATCGCAACCCGTCTACCACGCTCACGACAGGGTCGGGTCTCGCAGGCATCACCGTCGCAATAAAAACGGCATACGCGGCGCCCCCAAAGCTCATGAGCTGATAAGCCGTCATACGTCCTCCACCCCGCCAATCCGCTCTCAGCGTCTCTGACACGATCCGCCAGACCTGCGTCCCAAGAACCGCTACCAGAAAAGCGGCTGTGAAGAGAGCCTGCAGGAAAAGATAGGTTCCGACAAGTCCTATCCCGACACAGATAACGGCTGTAATGGCCTGGGTGGGAATAACTTTCTGGTTCTCCAGACCGCTCTCGTAGGCAATCTTCTTCGTTTCGCCCGAGAAGACAAAACTGCAATGCCTGAACACCGCTTGAAGTGCACGGCCGCATTGAGAAAGGGGTTTCCCGTAGCAGCAACCGAAACTGATGCAGGCCAGCCGCCCCGACCCTTCTCCGAACGCATACGCAACAGCTATCGCCGCCAGGATCGGCATGGGATTAAACGGATCCGCGGCAATCATATGCCGGGCGCCGTTCATGGCCCATAGAACCACCGGGGCAACCAGCAGGCCTACGAATGATGCGCCGCCGACAGTAGAGGTGAAGGCCTTTTTCTCAATCAGCCGGGCGAGGATCCTCGATGCAGGCACGCATAAAAGTAGGACAAGGAAAGCCGTCGCTAAAGTCAGGGAGAGCGGGACTCTGACGGCCCCGGTCAGAACGAAAAAGATGGATACGGCAATGGCAATCGCATTTGCGTTCAGCAAACCGTAATAAGTCAAATTCACGCCCTCCCATACGCCGGGAGAAACTTTCTTGACCGGAACGGATGCCAGTATCTGCCATCGCTCCTCGGGCAAATGTTTGAAACTCCAACCAAAAAGTAAGGTAAACAGAAGGACGAGGACGACGATAAAAATCAAGTCAATCATAGTGGCTCATTGTTGAGGTTCTGCGAGGTTGGAAGGTCTACCGCCTGCCCGATCAAGGACCTAACCTTGACGTCCGTCTCTACAAGGCGTTGACCGAATCCCACGGTAAAACGGCTTTCGGCGTCCGGACGGCGCAAGTTGCAAACAAGGTCCTCAGAAAAACGCATACGACCCTTTTGCAATACCAGAATGTCCGTGCTGCTGCCGGGACGAAAAAGGCTTTTCGGCATCCCTTTGTCCATAAAAAGGCCCTGGTAAATCGGCACCGGGTCATCATATTTCTCTTTGCTGTAGCACTGGACGATCTGGCCGACCATCAGGGCCGCGACCTCGATCATAGCCACAAGACCCACACCCGTTCCGCCCGGCACGTCTGTGTCGATGACCGTTACCACCCGTTTGTTCTTGGAGTAAGGGGTGGCTACACTGATGACGGCATCAGGATTACAGGAATGGTACTCTCCTTGTATTTCATAGAAATCGACGACTCTACCGGCCACGGGCGTGTGGTTGTAGTGGTATTTGTCAGGCGTCAGCCTGAAGACGGCAAAATCCCCTTCGCAAAAAGCAGTCAACCAGTCAGTTTTGTCACGACCTAATAATTCCTCATAATCGAAGAACTTTCCTTTGATGAAAAGGCTCGACGTCTCGCAAAAGGAACCCAACAGGACCTTTGCGTCGGCCGGAGAGACCACCGTGCATGTTTCTTTCGGCATCGGTCGACACTCCCAATAGCGAATCTTTCTTTGAAAGATTTTCTCGAGGGTATCGAGACGGTCGGGACATTCCAAGCACTCAGTCAGGTTGATTCTACAGGCGTTCATCAATTCTTTATAACCTGAACGCCTTTCCGACAGGAAATCATTAAAACTTATAAACGCCAGAAAACTGCATATCCGGGCGCTGGTCACCGCGCGAAACAATGCGGGAGCTCTTTCCCGCAACGAGGAATAAAGAAAGCGCACCGCCCTATCCCCGTAAAGTTTTTCCGTAAGAACTTTACCGGATTCCCGGTCCAGATACTGGTGATGTCCTGTCTTCATCGTCATAAATCCTTCTTGACAACGACTTTGCCTTACATCTTTCCATATACGTATAGAGAAGAGAAAGGTAAATTAGTTTGATGATATCTCCCAGAGAAATCCGATCCTCTATGACATCCTCCTTGACAAGTTGAAGGAAGTCATTGGGGCGCTGGTGGCCGAGCGTCGTCTTGAGAGCAAGGGTTGATACAGAGTCGACGTCCTGCGAATGCCTTTCCATATTTACAAGACCCCTCTCCAGGCACAGGATGGCCTCCGTCAGATGTCGTTTCCTCAGCCGTTCACGGTAATACCTTTCGGCCGCGCTGTTGAATTCTTGCGCATTCAGTTTCATGGGGTCGTTCGTGTTCGCTTCTTCGACGACCCCGCGGGTCAATCTGCCGGCCGCTGAAAACTCGTCGTTATCCAGGCGGTTCATGAGATCCTTAAGAGTTTCCTTCATGCACAAGCACTCGATGAGGTCGGCGGCATCTTCCTCCAAGACATGGACCAGGGCTTTCCGATATTCCACGTTGTGCACCCTGAGGTATCCGGGATACCGTCTACTCTTACGCATGCGGGATACCCGCCGGAGAATTCTCCGGAGAAATAGGTTTATCGTGTCACTCCTGACGAAAAAAGTCGGTATCCCGGCAGCCGTTCCAAAGATCACCTGTCGGCGTTCGCTTTCAACAAAAGGGTCGTCGGGAATGTGGGTGTGTGCGTACAGACCCATGGCAACGTATTTATAGGCAAGCGCGGCAATCAGGATCTGCAGTTGAGCCGCCCTTCCCATATCCTCCTCGTAATTCTCGAAGAGACTGTAATGACGTCCTTCAAAACCCGAAAATCCCATGACCTCATATTCCCGAAGCTTGTATAGGATATAGAGGGACATGCGAGCATCGAAGATGCCGAGATCGGAAAGATCTCTTTTCAGCCTATCGGAGTTTCCAAGCTTTCCATCCAGCGCGGGACTCTTTTCCGTGCTCATGAGCATGACCGGATAATCGATAAGGCGTAGATCAGGGACGTAATCACCATGCAGGCCGAAAAGGCCGCTGACTATCCGATCAAGCCGGGCAATACCGAAGGGAGTCAAGGATCTTCCCAGGATACTGATATGCGCCTTCTTCTTCCATCGCCGCCAGAACATCCTTAGGTGGGTGTAATCGAGTTCATGGGGAAGAAATCCCAGAACCTTTTCAGGGTGAAAATCCTGGAAATCGAAACGGTACGGCGCCGCACTGTAGGTCCCCACAAAAAGCGGCAGGAAGTGTTCCATTATCTTAATCACCAGATCACCCACATATTTTTCGTGAATGCGGGTGAATCCCGATGACGGCTCTGACAGCAGCTTTGATAGTCTTCGGCTCCCTAAGCTGATATGAGTCCCGTTATTGGCGAGGCTGATATTCGAAAGGTTGGGCAGGACTACCAGATTCCTGGTGAGGATGCCCGCTTCCTTGAGCTTGGCCACGCTATTGAGCTGACTCCTGCTCAACACCCCGTGGCATAGATGCATGTATTCCAGTTTTAGCTCTCCCCTGTCCCAACCCGACAGACAGGGATTCATGAACAGTTCTCTGTAAAAGGCGTCAGAAATGCAATCGTTAAGCCATTTCTGCCTGACAGGAGGATGGGGCGAAGAGAATATGATGGCCTTCTGTCCGTTCCCGGCCAGGCAAAACTTCCGGTTGGCATACATGATGAGAAGTTGCGTAAGAAGGAATCGTATCGAAGTTTCTCCGGCAATCCCCTTTCCCGTGTCGCTGTCCTTGCCGGAAAAGACCAGCCAAAAGGAATGCGTCTCCGGAGAGGTGTTGTCGCTGAGAAAATGTTCCATCAACTCGCAGCCCACCCTGTGAATCGGTCGGGGCACATCAGCACTCGCACTGACCACATCAGCCAGAGCCAGCTTGAGCAGGTAACTGAGCGGGACCCGGAGGTATTCCTCGCCCCCGACGGAAACGACGAACTTATGCGCATCGCTCCTCAAAACGGCGTTCCGGCTTTGTTTATCGGCCAACAGGTCTTTCCGGAAAACATCTTCGGCAAAGGAGCTCAACACGGCCCGGGGAAAGCGGACCCAACTGTTTTCCCAAACATTTTCCTGGTTTGAGGTCAACCACTTTTCGAGGTCGGTAATGACCTTTCTGGGTGTGTCTCCAGCCGCTGTCCGCCTCATAATGTTAGCGTAATAATTGGATTGTTCGATCATGATGGGTAGGTCGACATCGCTTCGTCTGCCGATGACGGCGGCCTGGAGTTCCGTCTCCGCACCTGCCGTTGCATCGTTTCCGGAAAAGGGAAGCGTCTCAACCAGCGCCCCACCGCTCCGGGTGTCGATTCCCATCAGCTCGACGATCTTCTTCAGGAATTCGGGGTCGTCGGGCGGCGAGGCATTTTTTCGTTCAAGATACTCGGTGATGGTATGGAGTCGACTCATCGTTCATCCCCCCTTTTCATATTAGGCATCTCCATTCCGACCTTCCGGTCAATCTATAGGGACAAGCTCTGCGTGGTTCTGACGATTTTATAAGAATGCCTTTTCTGGTTTTCGCCTGATCCCCTGCCGTAATAGTGCCATTTCGGAAAATTGAAATCCGAGGTCACGGATGCGGGCAAAAGCAGCACGGCCTGCAGAAAAGACTCCAGATCCGGGACATTGTAAATGTTGGCTTCAAACCCCCATTTGTCCAGCTTGTCGAGAACGCGATGGATATTCGATGATTTCCAGCTCATGGAAAAACGATTTACGCCCCAACTTCTAAACTTGTCGAGAAGGGCCAGGGCTTCTCCGGGGACACTCAAGATAAGAGGAACGAGGGAATCGATAGGGACCTGAATAACGGATTGGGGGAAGGCCCCGGCCAGTTTGCGAAACCCTTCCTGTTTCAATTCGTCGACGCGACCGTTGAACCACAGGTTCATACCGTCAAAGGAATATCGGCGGAGAACCCACAAGACCCGGTCGATCAGGTTACCGTTCTCTTTCAAATCAAGCTTCACGGATTTGCCCGTGTGACAAATGGGGTCGAGAACGTCCTCCAGTGTCAGGAGACGCTCATCTTCCTGGAGAGGAACGCTTTCAAAAGAGTCGTCTCGAAGGATGACCCTGTCTCGGGCAGGGTCCAGGCGAACATCGCATTCCGCCCACTGAATTCCCGATGCAAGGAATTGTCTCAGGTTCACTTCGTCATTCACCCCATGCCAAACAAATTGCACGTGTTTTGGAAGCGCCTTTTCCTGAATGAGTGTGGCAAGGTCATATCGTTTTCCGCTGACGGCGTGGGGAGGCAACCGCCTGCGTTTCGACTTGAATAAAGTGTCGGCATGGAGCAAAAGAATTTGTTTCAGCGGGTCTACGCCGGCTATGGCCCTCAGATTTTCCGGTTCGTTGTCAACGCAAGCGAATATTCGGTACCCGCACTTCTGAAAATGGAGGACACCCGCAATTTTAGAAGTGACGATGTCGCCCTCCCATCCGTTCTTGTTCATGTAGAGAAATTCATTGCCGAAACGCACTTTGAACTCCTGCCCTATCTTGTTGAGGGAATGAAGCGTATCCGCTCTGATGCATTCGGGCCTCCCGGTGTTTAAGCCCACGAAGGTTTTCGGCTGGATCTGAAACCATCGGATCACCTCCATGACGCCCATGAAGGGCCTATGGGATTCCATGACGGAGTCCGCCGACCAGAAGTTTTTTTCATACCACTCGACCACGCGCGCTATATCTTTTTCTTGAATCGCGAGCTTGTCGAGCAACGCGACGATGTCCGTCTCATGAACCTGTATATTCTCGATTTTGAGGTCGCGAAAATAGTGAGTGCCATGCCGGTTGTCAAAAGACCGGAGTGTAGATAGGATCATATGGCGCATGTCCAGAATCGTGCCGTCGATGTCAAAAAGAATCATCAATCTATCTTCGGGATGAAGGCTCCTGATCCGCTCGTAATGCAACTGCAACTTCTTCATCCATTCTTTCATCGAACCCCCCCTACATATTGATTCGGGTAACATATACAATCATTTTATGTGTTTTGTATTAAAGAGCTGTTAAAATATTGTAACAAGGCCGGGGCAAAACAGATTCTCCGTGATTTATTCGTAGATGCCATCCTTACACATCATTTGGGTGCGCAATCCGCCTCGGTGATTATTTTCACGGTAGATTTCATTGAATCATAATGGAACCCTAATAGCGATTTAACAATCTACTGCTACTTACCTCTCCGGACTTGAAAAAACACTTTGATGAGGCGTTAAGACAATGAAATGCAATGTGATTGAAAAAAAGGCTTTTATTCTCGCGGAGGTCGGTGGGTCATTGAGTAAGAGCGCTCCTTTTTCAGCCCGGGATATTTTGCGTCCCTGGCGAGACAGAAAGGAACCAAGGATAGTAATAGACCTGGGAGGCATAGACGAAGATAGCAACGTACTTGCACAGCTGTCCATAATCAACGCATTCAAAAAAGAGGTGGATCTTGCGAACGGATATTTGAAGATCTGCTCATTAAGGCCGCGTATAAAAGACTATCTACTAAAAAACGGGCTGTACCGGATATTTGACGTTTACGATGACCTGGATAGCGCGGAAAACAGCCCCTGGGAGAAAAGAAGATATGGGAAAAGAGAGCGATATACTGGAACTGCAGCCTGATATTTTTTTGATCAAAGGACATGGAACCAGCAGCCACAGTTACATCATCAGGGGAGATTACGCGATCATCCTCATCGATTCCGGCGTAGATGCAAATTTCCCTGCCCTCCAGAAATCTCTTTTGAAGATCGGAATAAAGGTCAAGGATATAGACATAGTGATTAATACACACGAACACTTCGACCATATCGGCGCCAACCGCTACTTTCAGGATTATGCCCTCGTCGCTGCCCACCGCTTCGCTGCGACAAAGATTACCTTAGACGACCGATACGTTACTCTTTATAAATCTGCCGATTTGAACGAGATTCCGCTGAAAGTCCAGCTCTGGCTGGAGAGCAAGAGCCGCTTTGATTTAGGCAATTACAGCCTCAATATCATCCACACCCCCGGTCATACCTCTGGTTCCATCTGCATCTACGAACCGGTCGGGAGGTTTCTCTTCACAGGCGATACCCTCTTTGCCGGCGGAACACTCTCGTACATAGCCGAATCGGGAAGCATCGGCGATTATATCAATTCCATACTGTCACTGAGCACGAGACAGATCTCAGAGATATACCCCGGACACGGTGAGATGTCGAAGAATCCGAAGGAAGACATGGAAAAGGCCGTCGAGAATGCGAAGGCGCTCTTAAAGAATGAAGGCGAGGTTGAAATAACCCGCTTCAAAGAGGATACCAATTCAAATAACCTTGACGGGGCAGAGTAGATCCCATCTTTTCCGCAAACATCGGTTGCGCGTGTTTGTGACCTTCGGCTTAATGGCCACTATCGGCGATGTGTACGCGATACAAAGCCCTTCAGCCCGAAGACTTTGAAAGCCGACGCACATATCAGATGATGACGGAAAATACTTGCCTCTTAAGGAGAAACCATCGAAGCGGTGAGGGAAATCGGAAGCCGGCTCATAACTCATAACTAAGAAGCATTGATGAATCTCCTTCACTCAAGCCTGGTCATAAAATGTCATCTTATCTTCACGATTCACTAACCTTATTTTAACAATGAGCACCGATTTAGAGATAAACGTCTCGACCGCCGCGTGGGACGCGCTGTAGATTAGCTAAGAAAGGAAACAACGATTATGGGACAGGTTGTGCCGTTAGATAATCCGCTCTGTAACGTACTTAAACTGGGGTCAGGCGATACAATAGCGGATTTCATCGCATCGGTTCAGGTCCGGCCTCACTTTCACCCCATTGTTGATCTTTTCACCGGGGCGATAATCGGATTCGAAATCTTGTCGCGCGGAGTCCCGCCGTTTGAATCTCCCGACAAAATGTTCCGGCAAGCTGCCGAACTAGGGGCCACATGGGACCTGGAAATGGCATGCTGCGACGCTGCGCTGGCAAAAATAGCCTCTCTCCAGGAGTCGTCCAACCGATGGAAGTATTTCATCAACTTCAGTCCGGCAGTCTTCAGCGATCAGAGGTTTACCTCCAGGTTTACGGAATCGTATTTACGCAAATACGGAATTGATTGCTGCCAGATCGTTATTGAGATTACCGAAGAAAAACGGATAAATGATTGCGACGCCTTTGAAAGGCAGATCGCAAATTATGCCGGCCGCGGGTTTCATATAGCCCTGGATGACTACGGATCGGGACATTCAGGATTGATTACGCTCATCTCCTCGACTCCCCATTTCCTGAAGCTGGACATGGCTGTTGTCCGCGATGTTCACAAACACTATTACAAGCAGAATCTGGTCCGGGCGATCGTATCATTCGCCTCCAGCGTCAATACAGGCATAATCGCCGAAGGCATCGAATGTCTTGAAGAACTGGACATTCTGGTTCGTTACGGTGTCCGGTATGCTCAGGGTTTTTTGTTCGGCACCCCCCAGCCGGAGCCTTACGGACTCTCGATAGACTGGAAGACCAGGCTGGAACACCTGGTTAAGAAGTACGACCCATCGGCCCTCGAATCAGACGCAACGATCGGCAACCTGGTTGCCTATCCCGAAACGATTCAGAAACATACAATTCAGTGCATGCACCTGGACCTCGTCTTCAAAAAAAACTCCCATGTGGACCACGTCGTAGTCCTGGATGGCAATTCCGTTGCGGGATTAATGACACGCCAGCACTTTTACTTGAAAACCGGCGGAGCTTTCGGATACGCTTTGTTCAAAAAGAAAGAGGTCGAGACGGTCTGCAAGCCGAATCCCCTTTGCGTAGGAGAGAGAATCTCTATCACAACGCTGGCCAAGCTCGCCATGGAACGAGCCTCCGATGATTTGTATGACCCAGTTCTGGTCGTGGATGCTACGGGCAAGTTCCTTGGAACAGTCACGCTAAAGCAGGTGCTGACCAAATCGATTGAATTGGAGATTCATTCGGCAATTGGACGCAATCCTTTGACCGGCTTGCCGGGCAACAACGTAATCCACCGCTGGATCCACGATGCCCTTTCCGGGAAGGAATACATGGTACTCTACTTCGACCTCGACCAATTCAAGGCATATAACGACCTTTACGGCTTTCTTATGGGCGACGAATTGCTGCGCTTTACCGCAAGGACACTTGTTCAATGGGCAGATCGTTTAGTAGATATTCCCGCGAAGGTGGGACACATCGGCGGTGACGATTTTGTCATCGTCAGCCCGGCGATCATTTGTGAAAGCACTCTGGATGAACTATGTAAAACATTCGACGCTAACAAGCTGAATTTCTTCAAGAAAGAAGATACCGAAAGGGGTTTTGTAGAGGTTGACGACCGCCGGGGAAACCCTGCCAGAATGCCTCTTGTCACGCTGAGCATCGCTGTCATAGACGGCACAAAAATGTCTGGCGACATGCATCCCGCCCTGTTCTCAGAACTAGCGGCATCATTGAAGAAAAAAATCAAGCAGAAGACGTATGAGTCGGGGAAAAGCGGCTATTTATTCGAACGCCGAATGAGGCAAGAATGGAACGCTTGAACTCCCCTGAGGAGGAGGAAAACCTTGACTTCAGAAATGGCATTTTTTTGAGAACGGATCATAACCGCAATGCCGTGTCCTTCATGGCGGGAAATAATAAGGATACGATTGTTCCTTTTCCCAGCCGGCTTTCGATCTCCATCCGGCCGCCGTGCGCAGCTATGAGGTGCTTGACGATGGACAATCCCAGTCCCGTTCCGCCCATCTCCCTCGACCGCGTCTTGTCCACCCGGTAGAAACGTTCTCCCAGCCGGGGTATTTCGTCTGCCGGCACGCCGATACCCGTATCCTCGACCCGCACGACCACATAGTCGTCTCCTTCCGCCGCTGCCGACAGCGTTATTTTCCCCGAATCAGGCGTGAACTTGACCGCATTGTCAAGGATGTTCAACAGTATCTGGACCAGCCGGTCGCGGTCGGCCCTGACCGGCGGAAGATTCTCCGGAATCTCCTTCACAATGGCAATCTTCTTTTCCGCCGCCCGTGCGGCTACTACGGGCAGGACGTTCTCCACGATGCCGCTCAGGTATACGCTTTCAAAGAAGAATTTCATCTCGCCGAGCTCGATATCGGATAGCGTCAATAGATCCTCCACGAGGCGGTTTAGCCTCCCGGCGTGCCGCGAGATGATCTCCAGAAACTTCTTTGCCGTCCCCTCCTGTTCAATGGCCCCCTCCTGCAGGGTCTCGATGAACCCAAGGATAGCGGTCAGGGGGGTTCTGATTTCATGGGTAACGTTTGCCACGAAGTCCACCCGCATCTCTTCTAACTTTTTGAGGCGCGTCACGTCGTGAAAGACGATCATGGTCTTCTCCTCCCCCGGAATCGACGAAATGCTGACGTCGAGTATGACCGGGTTCAAGGCGCCCATCGTGATCTCTTCCGTCGTCGGCCCGCCTGTTTTTTTGAAACGGTCGAAGGCATTCTGCAGGTCGAGATTCCGGAAGGCCTCGATCATGGTTTTGCCCTGGACGTCTCCGTACCGGGGGGCAAACATCTCCCGGAACGCCCGGTTGAAGACCTCGATCCTTCCCTCGCCGTCAAGGATCAAAACCCCTTCGGTCATGCTCGCGAAGGCAGCAACGAGCTTCCCTCTCTCTTCGTCGGCCACCCGGATTTTCTCCTGCAGCTCCACGACGAGATAGTTGATGTTGTCGGCAAGCTGTTTCACCTCGTCGGTCGTTTTTACGAGAAGCGACCCTGAGACGTCCCCCCGCCTCAGTTTCTCCGTGAATTCCTCCATGGACTTGATAGGCGTGGTAAGCCGATAGGAAAAAACAAAGGCCACCAAGAGCGAAAGAGGGATGACGAGAAGAAGGGCCGTAAAGAAAGAACGGTAGATGCTGTCGATGGATTGCTTGACTTCATAGAGCGGGCGCGCCAGCCGGACGTACCCGCCTTCTTCGACGGGAACGGCCACGTAAAGCATATCAACCCCGACCGTTGAACTGAACCTGACTGCGCTTCCCCTCCCCTTGACCCTGGCCTCCTGAATTTCCGGACGGTTCAGATGGTTTTCCATCCCGGCGACTGCCCGTTCCGAGTCGACGGTGACATTGCCCACGGCGTCGATCAGGGTGACGCGGGAACGCGACGCGGAGGCCAACCTTTCCACCTTTGCCCCAATGTCCTTTCCCATGCTAAAGTCTATGATTCGGGCGTAGGCCGTCAACTCCTCCTCAACGCCCTTCGTTGAAGACCTCTTTACCTCATGGCCCACCAGAATAGACACGACGGATACCGAAAGGATCGTCACAACGAGGTAGGTTGCGAACACCTTATAGAACAACCTGCTCCTCATGGAGTCTCCCTGTCGGTTGTGGCATGGAACTGGTGCCTCACGCTTTTTCCCGTCACCATGTAAATCACCATGTCGGCGATACCCTTCGCGTGGTCGGCGATCCTTTCCAGGTTCTTCGATATCTGCATGATGATCAAGGCCCGGTGGATCGTCTTCGGATCTTCCATCATGAAAGTCAGGAGTTCACGAAATATCTGTTCGTTCAAGCCGTCAACCGTGTCCTCCGCTGTTCTGACCCTGTCGGCCAGAGAAACATCTTCGTTAACCATGGCGTCGAGGCCTTCCTTGATCATTTCCCTTGTGATATCCGCCATCCTCGGAAGGTCGATGTAAGGCTTGAGCTGGGGCTCTTCGTTCAGGATGATCGCCTTCTGGGCGATGTTGACGGCCATATCCCCGATCCTTTCCAGATGTCCGTTGACCTTGATGGCCGTCGCGATAAATCTCAAGTCTCTTGCCGCCGGCTGCCGCAACGCCAAAAGTGTTATGCACTTATCTTCCAGCTCCGCATCAAAGGCGTCGATCCGGTCGTCTTCGACGATCACCATGCGAGCAAGGTCGGAATTCCGCTCCAGAAGAGACCGGAGGGCGGAGTCGATCGCTTTTTCCGTGAGCGCCCCCTGGTACATCAGGCCGTCCTTGACCTCCCGAAGTTCTCGCTCATACTGGGAGCTCGTGTGCCTCTTTTCTTCCATTACGCAATCCTTTCAGGGCTCAGCCGAAGCGCCCAGTGATGTAATCCTCCGTCTGCTTGACATCGGGCTTGGTGAAGATCTTCTCCGTCTCATTGTACTCTATGAGACTCCCCAGATAAAAAAATCCCGTATAATCCGAAATACGGGCGGCCTGCTGCATATTGTGGGTGACGATGATGATCGTGTAGTTTCTTTTCAACTCTTCGATCAGTTCCTCGATCTTGGCGGTCGAAATGGGGTCGAGGGCGGACGTCGGTTCATCCATCAAAAGGACGTCTGGTTTCATGGCCAGGGCCCTGGCGATGCACAGCCGCTGCTGCTGTCCCCCCGAGAGCATCATGGCCGACTGTCCAAGGATATCCTTGACTTCATCCCAGAGTACGGCCTGCCTCAGGCTCTGCTCGACAAGGACTTCGAGGTCGTCCTTACCGTTAACTCCCACGAGTTTCGGCCCGTAGATGATGTTATTGAAGATCGACTTGGGAAAGGGGTTGGGTTTCTGGAAAACCATGCCTATCCGTTTACGTACTTCTACTGGATCCATATCAGGGTCGTAGATGTTCCGCCCCTCAAAAAGGACGCTTCCTTCGATCCGCGTGTCGTCGATGAGGTCATTCATCCTGTTCAGAAGGCGCAGGAGCGTCGATTTACCGCAGCCCGAGGGGCCGATGAGGGCCGTAACCCTGTTCTTCTCAAAATCCATCGTGACACCGGATAGCGCCTTGAACGCTCCGTAATAAAAATCAACGTCTCTGACTTCAATGATCTTGTTTCTTATGATACCGTTATTGATCATGCCATTACCACCGCTTTTTTCTCCTCACATAACTCCGCACCGCAATAGCGATCAAATCCACGCCGAGAACGAGCGCCAGAAGCACCAGGACTGTTCCATACTGAATAGGCCTTGTCTGGTCGATGTGCGTCCCCGCCGTCGCCAGCACGTAGATGTGATATGGCAAGGCCATGACCTCGTCGAAGACGGACTGGGGCAGCCTTGCCGTGAAAAAGGCCGCGGCCGTAAACATGATGGGGGCCGTCTCCCCCGCCGCACGCCCTATTCCGAGGATGGAACCCGTCAGGATACCCGGCAAGGCGTTGGGCAGAACCACCCTCAGGGTCGTCTGCCACTTCGATGCCCCGAGGGCGAGGGAGGCCTCACGGAAGGTCTGCGGCACCGCCCTCAACGCCTCCTCCGAGGCCCCTATGATCGTCGGCAGAACGAGAAAACCGAGTGTCAAGGCGCCCGAAAGGATACAGGAGCCGAAACGTAAGTATACAACGAAGAAGCTCAACCCGAAAAGACCGAAAACGATAGAAGGCACACCGGCGAGGCAATTGATGCCGATGCGGATCACACGGACAAGCGGCCCCTGCTTGGCATACTCACTCAGATAGACGGCCGATGTGACCCCGAGAGGAAGCGCAATCCCGATCGCCCCCAGGGTAAGATAGAACGTCCCGAGGATGGCCGGCATGATGCCCCCCGCCGTCATCGAATCTCGTGGGGCCTCCGTCAGGAAATCAAGGCTGACCACTCCGATGCCGTTGATAAAGATGTATAACAAAATGCCGCCGAGAGAGACTGCGATGATGATCACGCACAGCCTCACGACGCCGAAAAAAAGCACCTGTTTGAGATAGCGCCATCTCAGCGCCGGATTTTGAACCGTGTATCCCACAAGACTCATAGTGTCGCCGAACCCACTTCTCTGAACCTGTGGGAAAGATAGTCTGCAACCAGATTAAAGATCAACGTCAGGAAAAAGAGGACTACGCCTATGGCGAAGAGGGCGTGGTAATGATTGCTGCCAAAGGGCGCCTCGCCCATCTCCGCCGCGATGCTTGCCGGCATGGGCCTGACGGCGTCAAACAGGCTCTCGGGTATCGCCGCCGCCCCTCCCGCCACCATCAGAACAACCATCGTCTCTCCAATCGCCCTGGCCATTCCGAGAATGACCGCCGTCGAGATGCCCGAAAACGCCGCCGGGATCGTCACCCGCAGAATGGTTTCACATTTTGTCGCACCCAATGCATAAGACGCCTCCTTGAATTCCCGCGGCACCGAATAAAGGGCATCTTCGGAAATACTCGAGATGGTGGGAATGGCCATGATAGCCAGCATCACGGAGGCGTTGACTATGTTCAGCCCCGTCGGCAGGTCGAATGTCTCCTGCATCCACGGGGCAACGACCACCATACCGAAGAAACCGAGCACGACCGACGGTATCCCGGCAAGTAGTTCGATGACGGGTTTCAGAAACTCCTTCATCAGCGGATGCGCGATCTCGGAAATGTACACGGCGGACAGAACACCTACGGGCACGGCGATCATAGTCGAGAAAAAAGTTACTATAAGCGATGCGACGATAAGGGGCCATATCCCGAACTCAGGCGGATCGTAGGTGGGATACCACTCTGTCCCGAAGATGAAATCAGCGATGGTGGCCACCCTGAAGATGGGCAAGGCTTCACGGAACAAAAAGAAAACGATGAGTCCCAGAATCAGGATGGAACCACCTGCAAAGAAAAGGAGAAGGTTTTTTATGATACTCTCTTTGAGTTTCCTGGACATGAATTGTTTCCGTAAACGTAAAAAGGGTGAAAAAGAGGCAACCCAGGGAAAGGATTGCCTCTGCATTTTACACGACGCTCGACCGAAAAGCACCCGCCGCCTGCATACTCTACTTAAGGGGGACAAACCCTTCCTTTTTTACGATCTTCTGTCCCTCCGGGCTGAGCAAAAACTTGATGTACTCGGCAGTCGCCCCCTTCGGCTGCCCGTTCGTAAACATGAACAAGGGCCGCGCAATCGGATACTGTCCGGAAAGGGCCGTCTGCGCGGACGCCTGAACGCCAGCAATCTTCAAACCCTTAACGGCCTTATTAAGGTAGCCGATCCCGATGTACCCGACGGCGTATTTATTCTTCGAGACGGCCTGGACAATGGCCCCGTTGGAGGCTTGCAGTTGGGCCCGGGGGGTGACCTTCGCTTTATGGAGAACCTTCTGCTCCCATGTCTCGTACGTACCGGAACTGGTATCCCGCGAGATTACAACGATTTTTTTATCCGCCCCTCCGACCTCTTTCCAGTTGGTGATCTTGCCCTGGTAAATCAGGCTCAGTTGTTCGATGGTGAGGTCCGTGATCGGGTTTGCGGGATGGACGATCGGGACGATGGCGTCTATAGCCACCCGGTGGGCGACGGGATCGACGCCCCTTTCCCTGGCGAGCTTTACCTCTTCCGGTTTCATATCCCGCGAAGAGTTGGCGATGTCGGTAGACTTGTCTATGAGTGCCTTTATTCCGTCTCCGGACCCTCCCCCCGATAACGAGATGTTGATGTCGGGACGTTTCTTCATGAAGGCTTCAGCCGCCGCCTGCGCGATTGGAAGCACGGTTGTCGACCCCTTGATCACAACGGTTTCAGCGGCAACGGCGAAAACTGGGGTGAAAAAAAGCGCCACGAGCGTTGCTGCCACATATTTAAGGATTCTGTGCATTTTTACTTTCCTCCCTATTTTGATTTTGGGCAAGGATAAGGCACCGTTGTTACAGTTTGATGACAACCCGGTAAAAATATGATTAAGACCTAAGAGGATGGTTTCTCTGCAAGGTAAAGGTGACAGACGCCGAAGGAGAGAGGGATGGACCGCAAAACAGTGAAGCCGGAGTTGCAGAGGAGTTCTTCGACCTGTCGCGGGGCATAAAAGTCGAGAACGGAATCCCTCAGGTAATGGTAGGCTGTTGAGCGCCCGGAGAGCAGGCCCCCGATATGGGGTAGGAACTTCTTGAAATACAGAAGGTAACACTCCCGGATGAAAGGATTCGCGGGAAGAGAAAGTTCCAGGACGGCCAACCTCCCCCCGTCTCGCAAGATCCGATGCGCTTCTCTGAAAAAACCTCCGACGTCGGGCATATTCCTGACGCCGAAGGCGACCATGGCACCGTCGAAGCTCCTTTCCTTGAAGGGCATCCGCAGGGCGTCGCCGGCGACAAGGAGATACCTGTTCCGCAGGCCCAGCCTGTCCCGCTTGGCCGCGGCCGCCCGCATCATCTCTTCCGAGAAGTCGAGGCCGCAGACGCGGCAGGCTCCCCCCGTCTTCAAGGCCTCCAGCGCCAGGTCGCCCGTCCCCGTGGCGATGTCCAGCACCTGCTCATCGTCCTTGACTGCAAGATGCTTGAGGGCCTTCTTCCGCCATAGGACGTCGAGGTAAAGCGACAATACCTTGTTGAGAAGGTCGTAAGATGGGGCTATTCTGTCGAACATCCCGCCGATGGTCTCGCGCGATTTATCCATAGAGGCTACTAATAAAGAAGGGAGAAAGAATAGAATTAAGGGTCATCGAACGTCGGCGAACTTATATCCCGCACCCCTTACGGTGAGAATAAAACGGGGGTTGTCGGTGTCTTTTTCGATCTGGGCCCGCAGACGCCGGATATGAACGTCCACCGTGCGGGGCGTTACAAAGGCGGAATCGCCCCAGACGTGGTCGAGAATCTGGTCTCTGGTGTAGACCCTGCCCGGGTGTCGGGCAAAGAAAACGAGGAGCTTCCATTCCGTGGGACTCAGTTCGATTTTCTTCCCCTGAGACGTCACCTCGTGAGAGCCGTAATCGATTTCGAGGCCGCCGAATGAAAAGGTCTCCTTCTCCGGTTGCTTTTCCGCCTCGGTCCTCCGGAGAACAGCCCGAACCCTGGCAACTACCTCCCTGACGCTGAAAGGCTTGGTAACGTAATCATCGGCCCCCATTTCCAGCCCTACGACCCTGTCGACCTCCTCGCCTTTCGCCGTCACCATGATGACAGGGAGCGTTGCCGTCTCTGGGTTCCCCCTGATGGTCTTACAGACCTCGATTCCCTGGATGCCGGGAAGCATAAGGTCGAGGATCACCAGGTCCGGCTTCTTGGCCTTCACCAGTTTCAGCGCCTCTTCCCCGTCGTAGACCTTGATGACCGTAAAACCCTCCTTCTCCAGGTTGTAGGAGAGGAGCTCAACGATGTCTCTTTCGTCGTCCACAACGAGTATCTTCATGGGCGGCCTTCCTAAAACAGATGTTCGAGCAGCTCCCTCAGACTTCTTATCCTGACGAGATCGAGCTTAGTCCCTGGAAGCTCACGAGAAGTACTCCGCGGCAGGATGCAGCGGCCGAATCCCATGCGCTCCGCCTCTTTGACCCTGACGTCCATCTGGCTTATCCCCCTCACCTCTCCGGTCAACCCCACCTCCCCAAACACAACGGTCCCCGGGTCGATCGGGCGGTCGAGAAAACTCGACGCCACCGAGGATACGATCCCCATGTCGACCCCCGGCTCATCCACGCGGACGCCGCCCGCCACGTTCAGGAATATATCGTGGTTTCCAAGGTGAAGGCCGCAGACCTTTTCCATCACGGCCACGAGCAGCGAAACCCGGTTGTAATCCACGCCGATAGACGTCCTTCGGGGCATCCCGAAACCGGTGGGACTTACGAGTGCCTGCAGTTCGATCAGGATAGGCCTCGTGCCCTCCATGCTCGGGACGACCACCGACCCGGCGGCCCCTTTCGGCCTCTCGGAGAGGAAAAATTCCGACGGGTTGGAAACTTCCACCAGGCCGCGGTCCCGCATCTCGAAGACGCCGATCTCGTTAGCCGGTCCGAAGCGGTTCTTGATGCTGCGGATGATCCGGTAAGCATGCCCCGAATCTCCTTCAAAGTAAAGGACCGTGTCCACCATGTGCTCCAACACCCTGGGGCCTGCGATCGAGCCGTCTTTGGTCACGTGACCCACGAGGAACGTCGGGATGCCCGCTTTCTTCGCCTGGATGATCAGCCTCTCCGATGCCTCGCGCACCTGCCCGACGCTGCCCGGCGCCGAGGACAGGGCCGATGTATAGACGGTCTGGATGGAATCCACAACCACGACGACCGGGTTTATCTCCCGCATTTTCTGGATGATACCCTCGAGCGATATTTCCACGAGGACCAGGAGGTTGGGCGATGAGGCGCCGATCCGCTTGCCGCGCAGTTTGACCTGTCTGGCCGATTCCTCGCCGGTGACGTAGAGCACAGATAAGCCTTTCGCCGCCAGGCTCTGCATCATCTGCAAGAGAAGGGTCGATTTCCCGATCCCCGGGTCGCCGCCAACAAGGATGGTCGACCCTCCTACGATGCCCCCTCCCAGGACCCGGTCCATCTCGTCGATGCCGGTCCGGAGCCTTTCCCCCTCGTCCGCCTCTATCCTGTCGATGGGCGTTGCCGCCTCACTGAACTGGAGGTCACGGGAGGTTGCAGGGTCGGTCACCCTGATCTCCTCCTCGACGAACTTATTCCACCCGCCGCAGGCCGGGCATTTTCCGAGCCATTTCGGGGACTGGTAGCCGCAGTCCTGACAGAAAAAGGATGTCTTGACCCTGTCACGGGTGGTGGCCATGGATATCCGCCTTTCTGCGATGTTCGACCGAACGTTGATGAATAGTTAGTGACTATATGAGCTTTTCATCTGCCCGTCAACGACAAACAGGAAAAAATGCCTTGAACCGAAATATCTTGTGTAATCTCATGGACTCTGATAGATAAATCCGCTGGTTAAATTCATTGTGAGGTATGTATATGCATAACCCGAATTTCAGCTCCGGACCGTGCAGCAAGCGGCCCGGATGGAGCTTTGATGGTCTGAAAGATGCGGCCCTCGGCCGATCGCACCGGTCCGCCCTCGGCAAGAAAAAAATAAAAGAAGCCATGGAGAGGTCGAGGAGGCTACTGAAAGTCCCCGACGACTACCTGCTCGGAATCCTCCCCGGCTCCGATACCGGTGCTTTCGAAGCGGCTATGTGGTCGCTCCTTGGACCGAAGCCAGTCACGGTTCTCGTCTGGGAGAGCTTCAGCGAGGGGTGGGCGAAGGACGTCCAACAGGAACTCAAGCTCAGTCCCCGCATCCTGAGGGCCGACTACGGCAGGATCCCCGACCTCCATTCCGTCGATTGGAAGGGCGACGTCGTTTTCGTTGCAAACGGAACCACGAGCGGGGTGAGGATACCGGACTGGAACTGGATACCGCAGGAGCGGGAGGGCTTGTCCCTCTGTGACGCCACGAGCGCCGTCTTTGCCATGGAGGTCGATTGGCCCAAGGTGGATGCCCTTACCTATTCCTGGCAGAAGTGCCTCGGCGGCGAGGCCGCCCACGGCATCCTGGTCTTGAGCCCGAGGGCCTTGAAAAGGATAGAAGCATACGACCCGCCCTGGCCCATGCCCAAGGTATTTCGGGTCAAGAAAAAGGGCAAGGTCGACACAGCCATTTTCGAGGGGGATACGATCAACACCCCCTCACTGCTCTGCGTCGAGGATTATCTCGACGCCCTCAAGTGGGCCGAAGGAATCGGGCTTGAGGGACTCGTCAGGCGCAGCCTGGATAATTTCAGGGTCGTCGAAGACTGGGTGGCCGGGACGGACTGGGTGGAGTTTCTGGCCGAGTCACCGGAGATACGCTCGCATACGTCCGTCTGCCTGAGCGTCAGGAACGACAGATTCAGGGCGCTCCCGAAGGAAAAACAGTCCGCCTTCCTGAAAGGCATCGCCGAGGTTCTGGGCAAGGAGAACATCGCCCAGGATATAAATTCATATAAAGACGCACCCCCGGGGTTCCGATTCTGGTGCGGCCCGACGGTCGAACCTTCGGACGTACGGACGGCCCTTACGGCGCTGGACAAGGTATACCGGCAGAGGATCAACACTTTGTAAAAGAGGAGCATTTTGACGATGAGGATTCTGGTAAGCGACACCCTCGACAAGGAAGGTATAGAAATATTGAAGCAGGCGCCGTCCATCGAAGTCGACGTGATGACCAATCTCACGCACGACGAACTGAAGGGCGTCATCAAGGATTACGACG
>DIEZ01000040.1:3316-9093 GCA_002418885.1 Syntrophaceae bacterium UBA5761 | reverse complement strand
GCCGAGCACACCATCGCCATGATGTTCGCCCTGGCGCGGAAGATACCCCAGGCGACGGCTTCCATGAAAGCCGGAAAATGGGAGAAGAACAAATTCATGGGCTCCGAGGTGTACAACAAGACCCTCGGCATCATCGGCATCGGCCGCGTCGGTTCCATCGTCGCCGACCGTGCCCTCGGCCTGAAGATGAACGTCATCGCCTACGACCCTTTCATCTCCCAGGAGGCGGCGGATAAGCTCGGGATCGCGTTAGTCCCTCTCGATGAGCTTCTGCAACGCTCGCATTTCATCTCCGTCCACACCCCGATGACGAAGGAAACAAGGGGCATGATCAACGCCTCCGCCTTCGCCAAGATGAGGGACGGCGTTTTCATCATCAACTGTGCACGTGGCGGAGTCGTCAGCGAAAAGGACCTGTACGACGCTGTGAAGTCGAGGAAGGTGGCCGGCGCGGCACTCGACGTCTTCGAGGAAGAACCGACGAAAAACATGGACCTCCTTTCCCTCGACTGCGTCATCTGCACGCCCCATCTCGGGGCCTCGACGGAAGAGGCGCAGAAGAACGTAGCCATCGCCATCGCCGAGCAGATCGTGGACTATCTGACCAAAGGAGAGATCCGCAATGCCGTGAATTTCCCCTCCGTCACCGCAGAGGTCCTTTCCCAGATCCGGCCGTATCTGGCGCTTGCCGAAAAGCTCGGCAAGTTCGAGGCCCAGATCGTGGCCGGCGGGATCGAGGAGGTCCACGTGGAATACAGCGGGGAGATCCTCAATTACAACGTGGCACCGATCACGATCTCGCTTCTCAAAGGACTGCTGGAGCCGATCCTCAACGAAAACGTCAACTACATCAACGCCCCGCTCGTGGCAAAGGAGCGCGGCATCAAAGTCATCGAATCCAGGAGCAGCGAGGTCAAGGATTTCACGAGCTTAATTTCCGTGACCCTCAACACGAGAGAAGAAGCGAGTTTCATCGCCGGCACTATCTTCGGCAGGCAAGACCCGAGGATAGTCAGGATCGGCGATTTTTCGATGGAGGTCATCCCGGAAGGTCACATGCTCGTGCTGTACAATTACGACAGGCCCGGGGTCATCGGCAACATCGGGACCACCCTGGGGAACAACAACATCAACATCGCGCGATTTCAGTTGAGCCGAGAGCAGGTCGACGGTCAGGCCCTCGTTGTCCTGAGCACGGACAGCGCAGTTCCCGAAGAGGTGCTTCAAAAACTCTTGCACCTGCCGAACGTGATCTCCGTCAAGCAGCTCGAAATCTGACATATTCGGGGAGAGTGACTATGAACAGCGTAGTTGTCGTTGGGACCCAGTGGGGTGACGAAGGTAAAGGAAAAATCGTAGACCTTTACGCTGAAGACGCCGACGTGATCGTCCGTTTTCAGGGAGGAAACAACGCCGGACACACACTTGTAGTCAGGGGAGAGCAGACGATCCTTCACCTGATCCCTTCCGGTATCCTGCACGACCGCAAGGTCTGCATCATCGGAAACGGTGTGGTGGTCGACCCTGCCGTTCTCATCGGAGAGATCGACAACCTGGCAAAGAGGAACCTCTTCCCGCCGGATACAAAACTGTACGTGAGCGAAAGGGCTCATATCATAATGCCCTATCACAAGCGTCTCGACGCCGCCCGGGAAAACAGGAAGGGGGCGGGCAAGATCGGGACGACGGGTCGAGGCATCGGTCCGGCTTACGAGGACAAAGTCTCCCGCGCCGGAATCCGGCTGTGCGACTTACTCGACAGCGACGTTTTTCTGGAGAGACTCCGTTACAACGTGGAAGAGAAGAATTTCTGTCTCACTAAGCTCTTCGGAGAAGAACCCGTCGACGGCGACAAGATTTTCGCCGAATACAGCGCTTACGCGGAAAGATTGAGACCTTATGCCGCCAACACATCCGTCATCGTCAACAGGGCGGCAAAGGAAAAAAAGAAGATCCTTTTCGAAGGAGCACAGGGAACGCACCTCGACATCGACCACGGCACCTATCCTTTCGTGACCTCATCGAGCACGGTCGCCGGGAGCGCATGCTGCGGGTCGGGGGTCGGCCCCGGGTGCGTCAGGGCCGTCGTCGGCATCTGCAAGGCCTACACGACCCGTGTCGGCGGAGGACCGTTCGTGACTGAACTCACCGACGAGATCGGTGCGCGGATGCAGCAGGCAGGACGAGAGTTCGGTGCCACGACGGGTAGGAAGCGCCGTTGTGGGTGGGTCGACATGGTTCAGGTCCGAGAATCGATCCGGCTTTCCGGCATCACCGGGGTCGCCATCACAAAGCTCGACGTCCTCACCGGAATAGAAAAGCTGAAAATCTGCGCGAAGTACAGAAGCCCTCAGGGAGAATACACTGATTCTGTCCCTCCCAACCTGAAGGAGCTTTCCCAATGCATTCCCGTCTTCGAGGAGATGGACGGGTGGGCGGAAGACATGAGCAAGGCGAGGCGGTTGCAGGACATGCCGATAGAGGCGCGAAAGTACCTCGACCGTGTCGAAGAACTTTTCGGCGTACCCATCGTCCTCGTATCGGTCGGGGCGGACAGGGAAGAAACCATCGTCGTTCGGAACCCCTTCTCTTTTTAGCAGTTCTTCCTTGACAGCGGCGCAGCGTGCTGTTAAAAGTGGCACCTTTAAAAATTGTGGGCCGTTAGCTCAGGCGGTAGAGCAGCGGACTTTTAATCCGTTGGTCGCGAGTTCGATTCTCGCACGGCCCACCAATCGAAGCTCGCGGCATCAAACGGTTGGCTCTATCCGGTTGACCGCTTTTGTTTTTTGCCGCACTCGCGTCTGCGCCTCGATCACGGCAGAGGTATCATATCTGGTACAGCGGCTCTTGACCTCGCTCCAGCCTTCTAATATTGTCGGCTACCTCCCTCGTGATTCCCTGTATGGATACATCCGTCGCTCCGCCTATATGAGGAGTTGCCAGGACATTGTGCTTGAATATCGGGTCGTTCGGATCCACCGGCTCTTGCCAGAACACATCCAGGCCGGCACCGGCGATGGTCCCTGAGGCAAGGGCTTCCTCCAAGGCATCACGGTCAACCAAACCGCCCCTGGATAGATTGATCAAAAAGGCATCCCGTTTCATGGCCCGGAAAGAACGTCCGTCCATCATATTCCTGCTTTCATCCGCCACCGGAAGGCAGAGGACGACGTAGTCTGATATTTTCAACAATTCATCCAACTCGGCCGGTGTTCCTACCCATTCCAGGCCGAGCTCCTCTTTTGCCTTTTGCGGATTCCGGCGCTTGATGCCGACCAACCGAACGTCGAAAGGTTTCAGTCTCTTTGCCAGGGCGCGGCCGATGCCTCCCAATCCTATTATTCCTACCGTCTTGCCGAGCAAGGCCCTGCCTCGAGGATAACCCATAAGCCCGCTGGCAAAACTTGCCGGAATTTGTCGGACATTCCTCGACAGACCGAGCATCAGG
The DNA here is from genome assembly GCA_002418885.1 of Syntrophaceae bacterium UBA5761. GTDB lineage: Bacteria > Desulfobacterota > Syntrophia > Syntrophales > UBA4778 > UBA2207. Next base: position 5,645 of record DIEZ01000040.1, on the reverse strand, counting down.
TATATGCCCAACTCAGCCACAGAGTCGGCGTTGCCGGAAATATCGGCGGGGACATTCGCCACCCGAATATTCATGCTCTTTGCCGCTTCTATATCGATACCTTCCAGGCCGACCCCGCATTGCTGGATAAGCCGAAGGCGGTCCGCTTCGAGAAGATGTTCTTTGTCGACGATGGTCATCGTCGGTATCAGAACGTCAAATCCCTTCAAGCTGTCGAACCCAAAGCGTCCGGTGGGTATGAATTCATGTTCAGGCAACTCTTTCCTGAGCATTCCCAAGACCCCACCCCAAGCATTCTCATGCGCCGCAAACAGGACCTTCATGTTCTTTCTCCATGCGTCTATGGTCTATTTCTCTTTCACGTCCCGGCTGACGGAAAACGCCTTTCCGAGAAACACCCCGATACCATAATACCTATTTGCTTCAGGGGCATACAAGATCGGTTTAACCTTCTCGATGTTCAACTGTCCTTGCTCGTCAAGGACATCTTCATCGGCCTTGATGTCCAGTATTTCTCCGATGAACTGAGTATGCAGCCCAAGCTCGACCTTTTGAATCAGACGACATTCCAGCGCAAACGGAAACTCTTCTATGTATGGCGCGTTGACCAGACTGCTCTTTACCGGTGTCAGGCCGGTCGCGGCGAACTTATCGGTTTTCTTTCCCGATACCATGCCGAAATAATCCGCACAACGAACATGTCTCTCTGATGGGATATTGACCGTAAAGCCTCTTTGGTCGACGATGTTAGCATAGCTATAAGTAGCTTTTCTCAAAGCGACGGCAATACACGGAGGACTCGAGCAGCATATGCCACCCCAGGCAGCCGTCATCGCATTCGGCCTCCCTTCCTTGTCATAGGTCCCAACCACCAGCACGGGGGTGGGATAGATGATCGTCTTTCCGCCCAACGACTTTTTCATTTTTGCCTCCTGCTTGATGGATTCGGTTTCCTCGTGAAAAACGTCAGAACTACTTGATCCAGTTCTTCGGCTCTGCGCAGCGGTCCTCTACGCCGCATATTTTTATGAGCGCCTGGACACAAAAATCTTCAAGGCATTCCTTGGAGTTCAGGTGCCGTCCGTAACTTACGTCGATGTTCCTAAACCGTCCCTTTTTTCGCAGCGCACAGGAAAACTTTGCCGGGTTCGGTTCGGCATACATACTCAAATTGCGGGTATCTCCGGTTGAAAAATCACAGGTCCATGTCGACCAGCCCCTGTATTCCGGAGGGCCGTCCTTGCACACCGACGAACACTCCGCTGCGTAGAGCAATCCGCCTGTCACGAAAAGCATCAATAGAATGAACACGCCCAAAACAACTGTTTTCTTCGTCGCCATTTTCCCATCCTCCGTCGGCACCTACCGAAGCAGGTATAATGAATTGACATCGTAGATGCTACGGAGATTTTTTACCATATCCGCCTTTATATATCCAGACTCCCGATTACCGTTTCCTTTTTTTCGTCGGATGTAATAGTATTATCCGCGCAAGCAGTTATACGGCCCCGAAGAGGAGCGCCTGAGTTCATCTGATTGCAGGGGGATGGGCAGACCGGAATGCCCCCTCCCTTGCTTTTGAAGGCTTTCTTATACATACAGCATCAGGAAATGACATGGAAAAAGTTGCTTTTGTGTTTCCGGGGCAGGGTGTTCAGTTCGTCGGGATGGGCAAAAGCCTCGTTGAACACAAGGTCTTTCGCGACGTCTTTGCCAGGGCGGGCGGAATACTCAACATAGATATCCTCTCGCTATGCCTGAAGGGACCTCAGGCAGAACTGGACCGGACGGTGAACACCCAGCTCGCTGTCCTCACCTACGAGGTAGCACTCCTCGAAACCATGAGGGCACTGAACCCGCTCACACCTGCGGTCCTGGCCGGGCACAGTCTCGGCGAGTACAGCGCCCTCTACGCGTCCGGCTCCCTGGGGCTGGAGGACGTCCTCAAGCTTGTCCTGGCAAGGGCTCGGCGCCATGAAAACGGCGTACCGCCCGGTCGCGCCGCCATGGCGGCGATCGTCGGGATTACCGCGGATCAGGTCGCCGACCTCTGCCGGGAGAACTCAACGGAGGAAGAACCGGTCGACCTGGCGAACCTCAACACGCCCATTCAAGTCGTCGTATCCGGTCATATCCGGGCCGTAGAACGTGTGATGGATAAATCCAAAGAAGGTGGGGCTAAGATGGCAGTCCTTCTGCAGATAAACGCGCCCTGCCACTGTCGGCTGCTGAAGCCGGCGTCGGAGCTATACAGGAAGGATATGGAAAATACAAGGTTCAAGCCCTTCCGGGTACCCGTAATCCCGAACTGCGACCCCTCTCTCTTTTA
>DIEZ01000040.1:0-3252 GCA_002418885.1 Syntrophaceae bacterium UBA5761 | reverse complement strand
AGACCGTCCTCGAGATCGGCCCAAAACGCGTCCTTTCCGGACTGATCAAGAACATCAACAAGGATATACGTCTTTTCTACGCCGGCGACGCGGAGACGCTCCTAAAAGCGGCCTCGGCCATGACGGTTTGAATCCTTGAAACGCCGGCCTTGCTTGATGGCGAGGCTGATACGTCTCACGCGCCACAAATGACTTCCGGGTGTTCCCTAAGCTCAATTTCGAGGCAGCACTTGCCCGTTCAAGAGAGCACTCTCTCCGTCATGGCCAGATTGCTTAAACAATCCACAAGGGCGTTCCTTTTATCACCCTGAAGGTTGATGAATCTTATGCCGATCTCCGAACGACTGCCGTTCGACCGCTTCACGTTGCGCACCTCTCCGGCAAGCGATTCGACAGGCACCCCTGCCGGCGGCTGAAAACTGAGCGTGACACCGTCTTCGATCTTGATGTGGGCTGTCTGCTCTTCGTCAAGGTCTTCGGTGATGAACTGACAACCGCCCATGCTGATGTTGGCGACAACCCCGCGGCGGGGTGCTCCGGCCAGGACGAGTTGGGCGTCGTAGAGACAATCGTACCGCTTGTGTTCCCTGATCTCACAGTACTGAACTTTCGAGGGATAGGTCAAGAAGAGAAGCCGAGCGGGCTGTACCATAAAGTCGATCACCTTGGATTCGAAACCGAAGACAGCACCATCCGAGAGATAACGAACCACGACTTCTTTCCCCTTGAAGACCTGATCGATGAGCTTCGCCGGGTTCTGGGGCTGTAGAATCAGATAGGCACCGGCGTCCATACCGATGAGTTTCGTCGTGATCCGTTCAGCCTTTACTGATAGTTGAATGTGCAACACACTGCCGATCCTGAGGGAAAGGTCAACATGCCGGTCGCGGTCGACCGAACTCTCCTTGATCCTCAGGAACACCCAGAAACTCTTTAGCAGCTGCGCATCCAAGAGAGGCTTCATGTCCGTTTCCATCAGTTGGAATGCCTGCTCCGGGGATAAGGCGTCTTTATACGACCGGCGAGTCGTCAAGGCGTCATAGGCGTCTACTATGCGGGTAATCTTCGCATAGGGGTGTATGTCTTGACTTTTCAGTCCCTGAGGGTATCCGCCGCCGTTCACGTCCTCGTGATGCTGCAGCACAACCATGAGTTGCTCCTGCGTCAGGAGATTCAACTTTGACAGGCTCTCGTAGCCCTTGAGGGGATGCTGTTTTATCGATTCGAATTCCTCGGCCGTCAATCGGGACGGTTTATTGAGGATGCCGTCGTCGACTTCGCTCTTACCGATGTCGTGGAAAAGGGCTCCCAGGCCGAAATCCGCCGTTTCCTTCTCCGAGTACCCGAGATAGAGACAGAACGCCATACCGAGAAGACTGACCTGGATGGAATGAGTAAATGTACTGTAATCCTTCGAGAAAATCTTCAGCAACTCACCCGCCGTCATCCGGCTCCGTGAAAATTGCCTTGCCGCCTCTTTCGCGAAGGCCGCGCCCTGCGGCAGGGCCTCTTCAACCCGGCCGTCGCTGAAGGCCGTCTCGACTATATATTCGGCGCTGCCGTAGAGAATTTCTACCTTCTCAGCCGGAGTAATATCAGAAGCCGACAGACGACTCTTAGTGTTCGCCTGCAAATAGGTGTCGAAGGCCTTCGTGTCTTCTTTGCGCACATAAAAATACTGAAAGCCCTTGTCCGCCAGCATTTGCCTCGTTCGGCGGTCGCAATACTTGCCGCGGGGAAGTATCCGCTCCATTACGATCTTCATATCCCGGTCGGCAACCGGGAAATAGGCGTCGAAAAAGAGCCCCGAGTCGGGGAAGAGATTCTTCATGTTGACCCGGACAAATCCCCTTGTGACTTCCTCTACGTCTCCTTCTAAATGCACGAACCTGCTTTTGTCGATGATCTCAGTCAAGCCCATTAGTCAGCTACCTCTCGAAAATGATCGGCGGAAAATTCTGGAACAAACCTGTCATCTCCTTTTATCGTCATCATGCTCACATTCTTTAGTACCCGAGGACGTACGTATTTCCTGACCACTATCCTACCCAAAAAAAGATTAAAGCTCTCTGGGCGGTAGGCCGATAATTAATGACGACACATACTGGCACATGCGTAAAAACCACCAAAGCGTCATACCGGGCTTGACCCGGCGTGCGGTATTTTCAAGCGGTTCTGGATTCCTACTTTCATCGCAACGACATGAGGGGCCGTTTTTCAAATATCTCGAAGCATACTTGAAAATTTTTTTAGATAGGAGGGGGAAAATGAAAGACGTTAACGCCCGTTACACGCTAAAAACCAAGGCCTTGATGCTGCTCGGAATCGTAGTCGTCGTTTCCTTGTGCATGGCCGGCTACACCGTCATGACGGTGCGAAACAATATTATCACGACGGCCCATGAGAAATTGAAAAGCGTAGCCGCCCTGACCTTGGCCATTCTCAACGATAAGTATCCCGGCGAGTGGTCGATCCGGGACGGCAAACTCTTCAAAGGCGACACACCGATGAACGAAAACTATGAATGGGTCGACCGTATCTCCGAGATGACGGGAGGAGATGTCGTCACCATCTTCCAGGCAGACACCCGAATCGCTACCTCCATAAAAAATTCCTCCGGGGAAAGACCGATCGGAACGAAGGCCGACGCTGTCGTCGTCGACGCCGTACTGAAAAACGGACGTTCGTATATCGGAAAGGCAGACGTTACCGGCGCACCGTATCAATCTTTCTACACACCCCTTAGAAACAGCGGCGGTGAAACCTTCGGGATGCTTGCCGTCGCCGTCCCCAACGCAAGTTATGACCGGATCGCCTTCGACACCTTGGTCAACTTACTTGTTATGGGAATAGCTGCATTCGTTATCATCTTCGCCGGCGGGTTCATGATCTACAGGTCTATCACCCGCCCGATTGAACGCATTGCCGGCGGTCTGAACGAAGGGGCCGAGCAGGTCGCCTCCGCATCGAATCAGGTCTCTTCTTCGAGCCAGGTCCTGGCCGAAAAAGCCTCGGAGCAGGCAAGGTATGTCAGCGAGGCCGTCGCTTCCGCCGAGGAGATGGTCGCCCTGATGGAGAAGAACGAAGCCTACCTGCGCGAACTCGACGGCTTCCGCGAAAGCACCCTCCAGGGCATGAAAAACAGCAATAAGGCAATAAGGAAGAACAAGGAGTGCATGGGACAGATAACCAGTTCCAGCGAAAAAACGGCGCAGATAATCAAGAAGATCGACGAAATCGCCTTCCAGACCA
>DIEZ01000074.1 GCA_002418885.1 Syntrophaceae bacterium UBA5761 | reverse complement strand
TTCTTCAGCGGGATGTTGCATCCCACGCACCGGTCGAGAACAGGGTCATAACCCGAAAGTTTCAGGAGGCGGAGTTCAAAAATCCTGACAACACCGTCGGAGAAGCCTTCTTTTTCCAGCAAGCCGAAAAACTCGACCAGGAGGAGAAAAAGGCCGTCGTTTTTCTTCTCCTCGAGGGTAAACCGGTCGACAAGCTCGGTTAGATAGGCGGCCGTCAGTGCCTTTCGCAGGTCCGCCCTGATTCCCGGGTAGTGGTTTTGGACGTCACAGGCCTCTATCAGCGCAAGGCCCTCAGGCCGTTTTTTCGAAAACACAAGGGATGTCAGGGAAAAATCTTCGAGCGAGTTGACAAACCGTCTCCTGCTCCTTCTTGCACCCTTGGCGATCCCTTTTACCTTGCCGAACTCTTCAGTATAGAAGGTGACGATCCTATCCGAATCCCCATAATCGAGCGACTTGAGAACGACCGCCGCCGCTGTATATCTGCTGGTTTTTATGCCCGAGGCCATCTTCTTGACAGGATCATCCTTCGATATGCTTAATCTCTCCCCCTACGATCGTACAAAACGCCTTTCCCTTCAAAGTCCGGCCGTGAAAAGGCGAGTTACGACTTTTCGACCTGAAGTTTCCGACGTCGACGACCCATACCCGCGAAAGGTCGATGACGGTTATGTCGGCGTCTGCGCCTGCCCGCAGCGAACCCCCGGGCAACCTCAGGATGGCAGCGGGGTTCACGCTCATCTTCATCACCAGGTCCGAAAGGGACAGGATGTTCTCCTCGACCAACCCAAGACTCAACCCCAGAGACGTCTCCAATCCCACCATGCCGTTGGCCGCATTCTCGAATTCCACGTCCTTCTCGACAGTCGACTGTGGCGCGTGGTCGCTCGCTATGACGTCGATGGTTCCGTCTCTCAGTCCGGCTTTGACGGCTTCCACGTCACGAAACCCTCTGAGCGGGGGGTTGACTTTCGCGTTCGTGTCATAGCTCCTCAGTACATCCTCCGTGAGCGTAAAATAGTGCGGCGCCGTTTCCGCCGTCACCTTTACGCCCCGCTCCTTGGCGTCCCTGATCAGACGAACGGCCCCCGCCGTGCTGACGTGGGCGATGTGAACAGTCGTCCCCGTGTATTCGGCAAGGGCGATGTCCCGGGCAACCATGATGTCCTCCGCAACGGCCGGTATCCCTTTGAGTCCGAGCTCCGTCGACACGAAACCTTCGTTCATCAGCCCGCCCTTCGATATGGTCAGGTCTTCACAGTGAGAAATGACGACGACGCCGAGCGAGGCTGCGTATTCGAGGGCCTTCCTCATCAGGCGACTGTTCGTCACGGGGCTTCCGTCGTCCGAATAGCCGACTGCGCCGGCGTCCCGAAGGTCGCCCAGCTCCGCAAGAATCTGCCCGGCGGAACCTTTGCTGATCGCGGCAACGGGGTTCACCCTGGCCAAATCGCACTCTTTCGCCCTCCTCAAGATGAACTCCGTCACGGACCGATTGTCGTTAATCGGCTCCGTGTTGGGCATACAGGCGATCGCCGTAAAACCACCCGTCACCGCCGCCCGGCTCCCCGTATGGACGGTCTCCTTGTATTCATAGCCGGGCTCACGCAAGTGGGTGTGCATGTCGATCAGGCCCGGCACAACAACTTTGCCGCTCACGTCTAGAACCTTTGTCTCGCTCCCCCTTTTCCCGTTTCCTCCCACATGCCCCGGCCCGATATCCGTTCCGATTGCCGCTATTTTGCCGTCCTCGACCAACAGGTCGCGATTCCCGTCCAGTTTCTGGGAAGGGTCAACGATTCTTGCCCCTTTCAACAGCAGACTGCTCATTCCTAACCTCACTTCCGGCAAGCAGATAAAGAAGCGCCATCCGGACGGCGACCCCGTTCGTCACCTGGTCCAGGATGACGGAGAACGGTCCGTCGGCGACATCAGATGAAATCTCGACGCCGCGGTTTACCGGACCCGGGTGCATGACGATGACGTCGTCTTTGGCATACCTCAGTTTTTCTCTGTTCAGGCAATAGTAAGTCGCATACTCCCGTAACGACGGAAACAGACTCATCTCCTGCCTTTCCGTCTGGATTCTCAACATCATGACGATGTCGGCTCCCCTCAAGGCCTCTTTCATGTCGTATTGAACGTCCACTCCCATCTTGTCGACGTCCCGGGGCATCATGACGGACGGGCCCGATACGGTTACCCTGGCGCCCATTTTCGTCAGACCGTATATGTCCGACCGCGCGACCCTGCTGTGAGCGATGTCACCGACGATTACCACTTTCAGTCCTTCGACCCTTTTCTTTTTCTGGCGGACTGTCATGATGTCCAACAGCGCCTGGGTGGGGTGTTCATGCGCCCCGTCTCCGGCGTTTATCACGGATTGCTTAACCAGTCCGGAAAGCAACCGGGGCGCCCCTGAACAGTTGTGGCGGACAACTATTATGTCCGGGTTCATGGCGTCCAGGTTCCTCGCCGTATCGATGATCGTTTCACCTTTTACGACACTGCTCGTTGTCGATGAGATGTTTACAGTGTCCGCACTCAGTCGCTTCGCCGCGATCTCAAAGGATGTCCGCGTCCTTGTGCTCGGCTCAAAGAAAAGATTCACGACGGTCTTCCCTCTAAGGGTCGGCACTTTCTTGATCTCCCGCGTCGATATCTCCATGAAGGACTCGGCCGTTTCGAGAATCAATTCGATCTCCTCGACGGAGAGGTCTTTCATGCCCAGGATATCTTTGCTCGCCAGTTTCATGCCGTCTTCACTCAGGTTTACTGTTACGCCGTGTCTGAACTTCCCTCTTCTTCGATCACGACTTCGTCTTTTCCCTTGTTTTCTGTGAGGTTGACGCTCACATCCTCCCACAGGGAGGAAGGCAGGTTCTTCCCCACGAAATCGGCCCTTATGGGCAGCTCCCTATGGCCTCTGTCGACGAGGACGGCCAACTGAATCGCTTTCGGCCTGCCGAAATCGATCAGGGCATCCATTGCCGCCCTCACCGTCCTGCCCGTAA
>DIEZ01000070.1 GCA_002418885.1 Syntrophaceae bacterium UBA5761 | reverse complement strand
CTAAATACACGATAAGGAGGATTGTATGATCATCGACAGCCATGTGCACCTTTTCTATGAGAATTCCGATCCCATGTCCTGGTTTATAGGAAGCGCGAGAACAGGGGCGGCCACGTTCGCCAAAAGTACCGGAGAGCTGGGGAATGTTGAAGAGCTCTACCAACAGCTCGCTCCCGAGATCATGGATGATAATGGAGACAAACTGGTGCCGAGGATGGATGAAGCGGGAATCGAACGGGCAATCATTCTCCCGATTGACCTTCGTTTGCTCAGTGATGAGCCTTCCGCCTTTGATCAGACCCACCCCACCATCGAACAAAAGAATCGAACTTACTTCCAGGCGACACGGAGACACAAGGGACGAATTTATTCCTTTGCGGGAGTTGACCCACGGCGTCACGGTGCGGCCGATCTTTTCCGGAAGGGGGTGGCGGAATGGGGGATGATCGGGCTCAAGCTTCATCCGACTGCGGGATACTATCCTCATGACCCTCAATGCTATCCAATGTATGAGGCTGCCCGGGAGATGGGAGTTCCTGTGATCATTCATTCCGGAAGCGAGCCGGCACCGTTGAAGTGCATGTACTCCCAGCCCAAGTACATTGATACGGTCGCCGCAGACTTTCCGGAGGTCACCTTCATCGTTGCTCATTGCGGCCATGGCTGGTACAAGGAGGCCGTCGATCTCGCTTCAATGAAACCGAATATCTACTGCGATTTCAGCGGGTGGCAGGTTGAATATCTCACCCATCCCGATTATTTCTTCGGACCTTTACGTTATGCGCTCGATTTTCTCGGACCGTGGAGAGTCCTGTTCGGCACGGATGGACCGGCCTATACCGTCTTTATGAGCAATAAAAACTGGGTAAACGCGATTCGTGAACACAAATCACCCTCCGGAATAAAATTCTCGGACGAAGAGGTCGACCTATTTCTGGGCGGGGCGGCGGCAAAGCTATACGGCTGGCTCTAATTATTTCATTCAAAAAACGCCGTACGGGCTCCCTCTGGCAAGAGCATTGCCGCCAAGGGGAAAAGTGCTTTATAAAACAAAATGACGGGAGGCCTATCGATGAGAGAGACGCGGAAAAACACGCACAGGCGTTTATTCAGATGGCAATTGAGCATGGCAATCCTGATCGCTGCCCTGTCCGTCACCGGCCTGATTTCCTGCGAATCGATCACGCACAAGTATAAGATGTATAAAGCCCTGCAACTGCTTGACCCCAGAATCTACAGCGAGGAGCAGAAGGTTGACGGGGCGCGGGTGATGGTCAAAAGCTGTATGAACGTGAAGAGCGGCGAGAAGGTGCTCCTGATCGTCCAAAACGACGAAAAGCGCAAGATACTCGGGAAATATATGGAAGCCGAAGTCCGCAAACTCGGGGCGATCCCCACGGTCGTCATGGTGGAACCCGACGAAATGATGAGCGAGCCTCCCAAACGGGCCTATGATGAAATGATGAAAAATGATGTCATTCTTGCCGCCCTCGGGCTTAATCAGATTCAGATCTTCGCCCACACCAAAGCAAGGAACGTGGCCACCGATGAGAAAAAAGCAAGATTGGGATTGGTGAACACATTCGTTCCCGGTGTTACGCATGAGGATATTATGAAAATCAGGGAGCGGACCGCAAAAGTCGCCCATGTTCTGGAAAACGGCAAAGTGGCCCACATTACCGGGCCTCAAACCGATCTCACGTTCGGCGTAGGAAGAAAATGCGAGCAGTTGCGGGCGTCCATGTGGGAACCCGGCGAATGGGGCGCCGTCCCTTTATACGCCGAAACGGCGCTGGCCCCGGTTGAAGGCACCGCCAACGGCCAGTATCTCGTCAACGGTTTCTTCGAATACGTCGGTCTGGTCATGGATCCCTTTCTCCTGATCATCAAGGACGGCAGGGTTGTCGAAGTCCGTGGCGGCGGTCGCGAAGCGCAAAAAGTCAGGGACATCATTGCCGCGGCGGATACCCATGGAACCAACATCGGGGAACTGGGCGTTGCGACCAACCATATCAAGATCTTTGACGGGTTTTCGGGCACCATCATCGACAAGATGATCCTTGGAACGATCCACATTGCCATCGGGAAGAATACAACGTTCGAGGGAGGCAAGGTCTACAGCAACATTCACCACGACGGGGTGAGCGGGGGGATGACCCTTAAAGTCGACAACACGACGATCATACAGGACGGCAAATTCATGTTGGATTAACGGCTCTCCGACTTTGCCTGAGGTCCGATGCGATCGCCTGACGGCCTTTCTTGACACCGGCGCCCGATTCCTCTATACGTTCGGCAACGCTCGCCGGGGTGACGCCAGCCTTGATCTGCATTCAAAATCTCAGCCTGTCGTTCGGGGACAAGGTCCTGTTCGACCGCCTGACCTGGACCATCACCGAGAAGAGCCGGATCGGCCTCGTCGGGGACAACGGCACGGGGAAGACGACGCTCTTCCGGACCCTGCTGGGCGAGATCGACCATTACGACGGGACGGTCCAGCTTCCGAAAAACCGGACCATCGGCTATCTGCCTCAGGACATCGTCTCCCTGGAACCCGTGACGATGTTCACCTACCTGAAAAAGCAGAGCGGGATCGACCGGCTGGAGCGGGACCTCGCGGCGCAGGAGGCCGCGATCGCCCAGGCGGACCCCAAAGAGGCGGCCTATCCGGCCCTGCTCCGGGCGTACGAGGAAACCCTCGCCC
>DIEZ01000085.1 GCA_002418885.1 Syntrophaceae bacterium UBA5761 | reverse complement strand
TCATATTGAAGCCGGTATGACGCCTAAAGATCTCCTACCCACAGAAGAATATGCTCAGAAGTGGTATATGTTCTACCGGAGAGCTCTGGATGAAGGGTCGTTCACGACAGAGTATTCGGTGTACATGGGAAAGCGGACACTGCTTTTGAATATCAATACCCTCAAGCACGATGACATCGTGTTCGGGTTGTCAGTATTTGGTCAGGACATCACGGAGCGAAAGAGGTCGGAGGAGGCGGTCAGGGAATCGGAGTTGAAATACCGCAATCTGTATGAGAGCATGATGGACGGTTACGTGCTGGCCGGCATGGACGGCTTGATATTGAAATACAACGAAGCCTACCGGGAAATGACGGGTTACACACATGACGAGCTGCTGCGACTGACCTACCACGACATCACCCCGGAGAAGTGGCATAATTCCGAGCAAAGGATCGTCGAGCAGCAGGTTCTGACCCGTGGGTACTCCGAGGTCTATGAAAAAGAATATCGGAAAAAAGATGGAACCGTATTTCCGGTAGAACTTCGGACCTTTCTTCTGAAGGATGAAGGAGGCGACAACATCGGGTTGTGGGCCATCGCCCGTGACATCACCAGCCGGAAGCTGATCGAGTCGGAAACCCGGAAGCTCAGGGAGGATCTTGCCCATGTCACCCGGGTGTCGACGCTGGGCGGACTCACGAGCTCTCTGGCGCATGAAATCAATCAGCCCCTGACCGCCATCCTCAGCAATGCCCAGGCGGCACATCGTTTCCTGTTGCAGGACCATCCTGACATGAAGGAAATATCCGAGATCTTGGGGGACATCATCCGGGACGACAACCGGGCTGCAGAGGTGATCCGGAAAATCCGGTCCCTGCTGAAAAAGGAGGAACTCCGGTACGAGTCGCTGAGCCTGAACGATGTCATCGAAGAAATCCTGAATGTCATCCGCAACGACACCGCCCTGACGGACGTGTCGATCGAAAAAGAGTTCGATCCCTCGCTGACACCCATATGGGGTGACCGGATTCAACTGCAGCAGGTCATCCTGAATCTGATTCTGAATGCGGCAGAGGCCATGAGGGACACAAGCATCGATCCTCGCAGGCTGATCGTTAGAACGTCGAAGAAAGATGGCCGGTTCGCGGAAGTGGCCATCAGGGATGTCGGGACAGGCATCAAGGAGAATAACGCAGGCAGGCTTTTTGATTCTTTTTATACCACCAAATCTGGGGGGCTGGGCATGGGCCTCGCCATCAGTAAAGACATCGTCAAGTCCCACAAAGGTGAAATCCGGGCTGAGAACAACCCGGACATAGGGGCCACTTTTTCCTTCACCGTACCCTTTGACAACGGGGTGAGGCTATGAAGGATACCAAGCCGGTCGTCTTCATCGTCGACGATGATTCTTCCGTCCGACGGTCCGTGGAAAGACTCATTCAATCCGTGGGTCTCACGACAAAATCATTTGCTTCCGCCCAGGAGTTTCTGCAATCCGGCCAAAAGGAGGAAACGGGATGCCTGGTGCTCGATGTGCGTCTGCCTGCAATCAGCGGCCTCGACCTGCAGGATAAATTGTCCAGGGCGGGCGTCTTTTTACCCATTATCTTCATTTCCGGTCACGGCACGGTCCCGATGAGTGTACGAGCCATGAAAGCCGGCGCGGTGGACTTTCTCCAGAAGCCCTTCGATGAGCAGGACCTGCTCGATGCCGTCTACAGGGCTATCGATCGATGCAGACAGGGAGAGGCGGAACGAAGGGAATTGAAAGAAGTTCAGGCGCGGCTCCGTTCCCTGACGCCGAAAGAATATGAGGTCCTTGCCTGTGTCATAACGGGCATGCCGAATAAGAACATTGCAGACAGACTCGCCACGGCGGAAAAAACCATCAAGGTCCACCGGGCATCCATCATGAAGAAAATGAGAGCCCAGTCCCTTGCCGATCTTGTCCGGATGGCCGAAAAAGCGGGCATACACCCCCTTCCAGCGAAGTAGCCGACGGGTTTCTGTTTCCCTTCCTTTCTAAACGCATATTTGCCCTTCTTATCCTTACTGGACCAAAGTCCAATGCGCATAGGACCAAGGTCCAATTTACTTTCGGTTTCGGAAGATGTACGTTATCGCCAAAAGGAAAGAGAATTATTCCCGCACACGCCGTGTGCAAGGGAATCGTTCTCGATAAGAATGAACCATATCGTTTCTGGCTGCGGAAAACGGCACCTTAATAAAATTGGCAAGGAGAAAGAGGAAACGATTTTAAAGATATTCCGTCAAAATGCAATGTCCTATTTGTAACGCGCAACGCAGAACAAGAGCTGAACTCTCAAGTAAACTGAAGGAGAAAACTATGGAATACAGGATCGAGAAGGATTTCTTAGGTGAGAAGCAGATTCCCGTCGACGCATACTACGGCGTCCAGACGCTACGGGGCAAGGAGAACTTTCACATCACCAACATGCCGGTGTCCAGGGAGCCGAATTTCGTCAAGGCGTTTGGCTACGTGAAGAAGGCCGCCGCCATGGCGAACCGCGACCTCGGCGTGCTTGACGCCAAGATTGCCGATGCGATCATGGGCGCGTGCGACCGGCTGATCGCGGGCGAGATGCTCGACCAGTTTGTGACAGACTTCATCCAGGGCGGTGCCGGCACCTCGGTCAACATGAACGCCAACGAGGTGATCGCGAACCTCGCCCTCGAGAGCCTCGGCCACAAGAAAGGCGAGTACCAGTACGTCAATCCGAACGACCATGTAAACTTCGGGCAGTCCACGAACGACGTCTACCCGACGGCCTTCCACCTCGGTCTGATCCTGCGGCTGGAAAGTTACATGGAGGCGCTGCGCCGGCTCCGGGATGCTTTCTTAGCCAAGGGCAAGGAGTTCGAGAATGTTCTGAAGATGGGACGTACCCACCTCCAGGACGCCGTCCCGATGTCCCTCGGTCAGGAGTTTTGCGGCTGGGGCACGACGATAGGCGAGGAGGTGCAGCGAATCGCCGAGGTCCGGCAGATGCTGCAAGGCATCAACCTCGGCGCCACGGCGATCGGCACGACGGTGACCGCCGCGCCAGGCTACCCCGAGCTCGCGGTGAAATACCTCTCCGAACTCACGGGCATCAAATTTATCCTGGCCGAAGACCTGATCGAAGCGACGTCAGACACGGGCGATTATGTGCTGCTGTCCGGCGTGCTCAAGCATACCTCGACCAAGCTCACCAAGATTTGCAATGACATCCGCCTGCTTGCCTCAGGTCCGCGCTGCGGATTTAGCGAGATCAACCTGCCACAGATGCAGCCCGGTTCGTCCATCATGCCGGGCAAGGTCAACCCGGTCATCCCGGAAGTGGTGAACCAGACCGGGTTCCTGGTGATCGGGTTCGACTTAACGGTGACGCTGGCTGCCTCTGCCGGACAACTGCAGCTCAATGTGATGGAGCCCGTGATCACTTTCGCCTTGTTCTCCTCGATCACGACGATGGAGCGTGCGGTCGAAAGCCTGCGCGTCAACTGCATCCAGGGCATCACCGCCAACGCGGACCGGACGCGCGACATGGTGCTCAATGCGCTTGGCATCGTGACCGTACTGAAGCCCTCGTTAGGCTACAAGCAATGCGCGGAGCTCGCGCGTGAGGGCTACGAGACCGGAAGATCCCTGCACGAAATCGTGGTCAAGGAACGCAAGCTGCTGACGCAGGAGAAATGGGACGAGGTGTTCTGTTTCGAGAACCTGATCAGCCCGAAGTTCGAGCAATAGAAAGTCCCGCGGGAAACGCCCGCAGAGGAGAGAAACATGGATGCGGCCGGCGGCATCGACTTCCTGGTGCGGATCGCCGAGCACGTCATCTATTAATTTTACCGGTATTATTAGGCAGTTTCCCGGGAGGAGAAAGGCAGGTCACACTGTGATTCCGATGACAGACATCGTTTATGTGGTGGACGATGATGCGTCCGTGTGCAACGCAGTGCGCCGGCTGCTCAAGTCCGCACAGTACCGTGTTCGCACATTCGCGTCGGCAGAAGAGTTTCGCCAAGCGGATTTCAAAAGCAGTCCGGGCTGTCTACTCTTAGATATCAAGCTGCCGGGGATCAACGGATTTGAGCTTCAAGAAGAGCTCCTTGTCTCAGGCGTGCGAATGCCCGTGATATTCGTAACGGGTCATGACCGTGCCGGGATGGAGGAACGGGCGATGAGGTTGGGAGCCACGGCATATCTGCGGAAGCCCTTTGATGAAGAGGCCTTGCTTGGCGCTATTTCCATGGCCATGAAATCTCTATTCAACGGGAAGACGGACGAAAAGGAAAAAAATCGCACAGGGTGATTTCCACCATCGCCGATGCGGCAGCGGGTCCTTTTAAGAAAAAGAGCTTCTTTGGATGTCCTGTTTTCGCCGGCTAAATAAATGTGGACAACCCCACAATGAGCTTATATAAAATATTTGACATTAATCTGGAGGGGGTCAGTCATGAAAATCGTATTGCCACGGCGTCGTAAGGTCTTTCCGCCACGGATTTTTCCCCGGTTGATACCGCCCTGGGCGGCAGTCATTCTATTGCTTGTCGTCCCGTTCATGTTCACGGCGGGTGGTTGCTCAAAAGGGCCACAGCAGGCCCCTCAACCGCCGACCGTGGAGGTGATGACCATCATCCAGAAGGATGTCCCTGTCTACCGTGAGTGGATCGGGACCCTCGACGGTATGGTGAACGCCACCATCCGGGCCCAGGTCCAGGGGTACCTTATAAAGCAAAACTACCGTGAAGGTGACCTCGTGAGGAAGGGTCAGGTCCTCTTCGAGATCGACCCGCGCACCTTCCAGGCGGCTCTGGAACAGGCGAAGGGCCAGCTGGCAGCCCAGCAGGCACGCTGGACAACCGCCAAGGCGAACCTGTCCCGAATTAAACCCCTGGCGGAGCAGAACGCCGTCAGCAAGAAGGATCTCGACGATTCCATCGGAACGGAGCAGTCGGCCCGCGCAGCGGTACTCTCGGCACAGGCTACTGTCGACAAGGCCCAGCTCGATCTGGGTTTCACCAAGATCACGTCCCCCGTGGACGGCATCGCCGGCCTTGCCAAGGCCCAGATCGGTAACCTCGTTGGCCCGGGGGCAACGGAAGAGCTGACAACGGTCTCGACGGTCAATCCGATCAAGGTCTACTTCCAGTTGAGCGAGCAGGAATACATCATGGCTGCGCAACGTTCGGCTTCATCGAGAGAGGCAAAAGAGGCCCAACTCATCCTTGCTGATGGGAGCGTCTATCCGGAAAAGGGTCGTTTTGCCTTTGCCGATCGGCAAGTGAATATCTTGACAGGGACCATAAAAGTAGCCGGACTATTTCCCAACCCGGGTAATTTCCTGCGGCCCGGCCAGTATGGCAAGGTCCGCGTTGCGACTTCCATCCGGAAGGATGCCTTGCTGGTGCCCCAGCGTGCCGTGGCGGAAATACAGGGGAAATACATGGTGGCCGTTGTCGGAGCCGACAGCAAGGTCGACATCCGGCCCGTGAAGCCCGCCGAGCGAGTCGACAACCTCTGGGTCATCCTTGAGGGCCTCAAGCCCGGCGAGCGCGTCGTTGTCGAGGGGATCCAGAAGGTCCGCCCAGGCATGCCGGTGACGCCGAAGGCTTATGTGGAGAAGCCCTCAGAGCCGGAAGCCGCAGCAAAACCCGAAGCGCCACAGACGGGAGAAAAACCCCCTGCCCCCGCGAAATCCGCCCATCCTAACAAGACCGAGAAGAGGTGATCCACCATGTCAAAGTTCTTCATCAATCGCCCCATCGTGGCCATGGTGATCTCCATCCTCATGGTCATTGTCGGACTTGTGGCCATGTCGGGCCTGCCCACGGCGCAGTTCCCGAACATCGTCCCGCCGGAAATGCAGGTGAAGGGCTCGTACCCCGGGGCCGACGCGCTCACCGTGGAGCAGTCGGTGGCCACGCCCATCGAGCAGCAGATGTCGGGCGTGGACAACATGAACTACATGTATTCCCTGAATTCCAACGACGGCAAGATGTCGTTGACGGTAAACTTCGACGTCAAGACCGACCCCAGCACGGACCAGATCCTTGCCCAGATGAGGAGCAACCAGGCAAACTCGCAGTTGCCTGCCGACGTGATCAACCAGGGCGTCACGGTGGCAAAGTCGACGTCGGCGCCGTTGATCGTGTTCGCCCTCTTTTCTCCAAACGGGACCTATGACAACATCTTTCTGGCCAACTATTGCTACATAAACATCAATGACCAGATGACCCGCGTGCCCGGTATTGCCAGCGTCACCATCTTCGGCGCCGGCCAGTATGCCATGCGCCTCTGGGTAAGGCCGGACCAGCTTGCCAAGCTGGCAATCACCATCCCCGAGATCGTGAACGCCGTCCAGCAGCAGAACACGGTCAACCCCGCCGGCCAGATCGGCGGTGAGCCCGTTCCGCCAGGCCAGGAATTCACCCATGCCGTTCGGTCCCAAGGCCGACTCGAGAACGAACAGGAGTTCGGCAACATCGTGATCCGCGCAAACTCAGACGGCTCACTTGTTCACCTCAAGGATGTCGGGCGAATTGAACTCGGGGCCCAGTCCTACAACATAATCGGCAGTCTTAACGGCAAGCCCGCGGCAGTCATTGCCCTCTACCAGATGCCTGGAACGAATGCCATAGAGGCCGCCGACGGCGCCAAGAATCTCATGGCAAAGCTGAAGGAGCGGTTTCCCGCCGACCTGGACTATGTAGTGGCTTTGGATACAACACTTGCCGTCACCGAGGGCATCAAGGAGATTATCAAAACCCTCTACGAGGCTCTGATCCTCGTCATCATCGTCGTCTTCATCTTCCTGCAGGGCTGGCGGGCGACTCTCATCCCGCTCCTGGCCGTGCCCGTGTCCCTGGTGGGCACCTTCATGCTCTTCCCGC
>DIEZ01000030.1:1612-2531 GCA_002418885.1 Syntrophaceae bacterium UBA5761 | reverse complement strand
GCCCATCCCCAGTGTTTCCAGTCGAGACCCTTATAGCCGTTGCTCGCCAGCTTTCGCAGCGATCCCAAAAGGAAAGCTTCGTGGACGACGTGGTACTTCGCCTCGTGGTCGGCGGCGTCGAGGAAATTGTAACCGAGCGTGATCGCCTGGTTCCATATCTCGATGTTCTTCAGGTCGCCGGGGCCGTCACCCAGTCTGGCAGCGAGGGCCTCCATGGTGGCGGTCGTGTCGGAACCGGGTCCGCCGCGGTTTATCCAGTCGCCGGACTTGACCATCTCCGCCCACTTTTTGGCGGTGATCAGTTTATCACGTAGTTTCTGCTGTATAGGCGTCGTTATCGTTACTTTGTTTTCGATTTTTTTTTGAGGCATTTAGATACTCCCTCCCTTGAAATTTTGGTTAAAGCTTCGTCTGATTTTACCGCAGGAAAAGTTTCGGTTATTTGCCTTGATCCCCCCTTTCTATGAGTGAGATTATCTTGAGGACCTTGCTGATTCGCTGTCCGGTCTGTTCCGACCTGAGGAAGGAACTATCCAGTTACAAGCGGTGCCGCACGGGGCATGAATCCATCCGCCGTGTCACTCCGCTGAAAATCGACGGCGCGACCCAGTGAATTCAATATATTGTGGGTGTACCCGGGTCGAGTACAGAACCGGGATTAGGCAAGGCCCTGCGCTACACTTTGGGGATTTTGACCCGATTATAAGGCTGGCGGAGGTACTGTCATTTGGCCAGACCGGCGCCTCCCTCAACCCTGTCTCCACTAATGAGCCCCCTCCATCGCGCCTGCGATGTACATCATCGAGAGGAGAGCGAAGACCAATGTCTGGATGATTGCGATGAAAACCTTCAGTGCCAGGATCGGTAACGGCACCAAAAAGGGAACCAGGATGAAGAGCACGGCGAGGACTATGTGCCC
>DIEZ01000030.1:1423-1552 GCA_002418885.1 Syntrophaceae bacterium UBA5761 | reverse complement strand
TCAACGGGGTGAGCCACCAGACCGGCCCCAGGAACTGCTTGATGTATTTGAAGCCGTGGATTTTGATGCCCACGATGTGAGTCATGAAGAACACGCAAAGGGCCATGGAAACCGTCGTGTTGAGGTTCG
>DIEZ01000030.1:739-1367 GCA_002418885.1 Syntrophaceae bacterium UBA5761 | reverse complement strand
CCATGGGGACCCATAGTCTCGATGAGCAGGTTCTCTAAGGCACCCACGACAACTTCCATGACGTTCTGTATTTTGTTGGGGTAGATATCCATCCGGCGGGTTGCGGCGACGGAAAGGAGGGCCAATAAGATCATCGTCAACCACGTGTACGTCACGTGGGCCGGAAAGGGAATCCACTCAAGGTACAGGAAAGAATGCATATTTGTTACTTAACCTCCCTGGTTTTTAGTATGTTATACTTTGACGCTTCGATGACAGCCGACACGATGATGTTCATGACGACAACCGACAGGCCTACGAGAAGGCCGATCACATCGGCCGGCGTCATAGTGATGACAAAATACAGCACAACCCCCGTCACGGCGAAGCGGATGTAGTATCTGACTATGAGGGCTGTCTTGGCCTTGTTAGTCAGGTTTCGGAAGACCTTTCTCAAGCTTAAATAGAGCCAGTAAAAGTTAATGATGCTGACCAACCCACCCAACAGGACCCCGAGAGTGAAATTCAAGGGCATAAAAACAAGGCTCAGCGTAAGCAATACCCCGAGACCTATCCAGTTCCTCACTTCAAGCTTTTTTTGGAAAGGGTCTTTTACGGTGGGGTTCACTCTTTATCCGCCTTTGAATCT
>DIEZ01000030.1:0-697 GCA_002418885.1 Syntrophaceae bacterium UBA5761 | reverse complement strand
GAGGAAAAACAAGAGGGTCAGTTTATGTCCCGTGCCCAGCTTCCGGTCCAGCCAGGAACCCACCAGAAGGCCTCCAAAGATCGCAAGAACCATCGCGAAACCCACGCTGCTGGCGTAAGTCAGCTGGACCATGAAGTTCTTTGTGTCTTTGTCCATGAGCGGGCGCCTTGTAACATAGGTGACCGATAAAGTCAACGATAAAAGGCGAAGGGTATAAGGCCAAAAACGCGGGACCGGGAGCTACAACAGGCCCTTTTTACGGCTTCGAAGGTTGACGATCAGCCTTCTGCCGGGTGCCTTTTTGGCGACACCTGCCTTCTATACCATTCGATCGTCTCTTTAAGCCCCGTCCTGAAATCAGTTTGCGCCTTGAAGCCGAAGGCCGCAAGCGCCCTCGACGTGTCCAGCATCCTCCGGGGCTGGCCGTCCGGTTGCGATTCATCCCACAAGACACGTCCGCGGTAACCCGATAGTTCGACGACCAGGTCGACGAGATTGCGTATCGAAATCTCGAAGCCGGCACCGCAATTGACGGGTTCGCTGCCGTCGTATCTTTCCGTGGCAAGGACGATCGCTTCGGCGGCGTCTTCCACGTAAAGGAATTCCCTCGTCGCCCTTCCCGTTCCCCAGACTACGATTTCCTCTTTGCCTTCCGAGACGGCGTCGACGCATTTCTTGATCAGGGCCGGGATGACAT
>DIEZ01000076.1:1331-3655 GCA_002418885.1 Syntrophaceae bacterium UBA5761 | reverse complement strand
AGTTGGCGTCACAGACGCGATTTTTCTCATTCATGATCGCATAACAGCTTGCGCTGATCTGTTTCATTTCCATTCTGCAGCCTCCCATAAAATTTGTTGCTTTTCTCGACACATTCAATTGGTGACCACTTAAAAGGCATGACTCTCTCAGAGTCGGTCCCCGAAATTTGGACAGGTATGAGAGATTTGGTTTAACTAGAGAAAATCCTTATATCCAATCGGTGTCAAACGAAAAATCATGCCCGGCGTCCAAGGCGAAAGGAGAACTCTCGGTCCTTTCGAGCTGAACGTACGAAAAGAGAAAAGGGATCCCGGTCTTCCGACTGGAATCCCTTCACAATGAACTCAAGGACTGCACTCGACCATATGTCTTCGGACAGCTTGACGCAGTCGGCCGAACCGGCATTTCGCATTGACCGCGAAGGCTTCGAACGGATAGCGGGTTCTGCGGAATGCAATCACTGCAACGGCCCGCCAAACTCCAACCAATTCAAGGAAACCGAAATGAGCGATCTGCCCGGCTGCCCCAAATGCGGCTCCGAATATACCTACGAAGACGGCATGGCCTACGTTTGCCCGGAATGCGGCCAAGAGTGGTCGAAGGACGCCGCAGAAGGCGGGCATGATGAAAAAATCGTCAAGGATGCCAACGGGAACCGGCTCCAAGACGGCGACACGGTCACGGTCATCAAAGACCTGAAAGTGAAGGGCTCGTCAGCCACGGTCAAAGTCGGCACGAAGGTCAAGAGCATCAGACTGGTGGACGGAGACCACGATATAGACTGCAGGATCGACGGCATTGGCGCCATGAAACTCAAATCCGGATTCGTCAAAAAAGTATAATGCTCTCCTTTCCAGACACGCGACGCGGTCAGGCACGATGCTGTCCGCGTCGCGCTGCCGAACCGGCCTCGTTCTGCTCAGTGCGCGCTGCCGCAGCGTTAGGCCTGCTCCCTCAGAAATATCTTCAAAAGAAGCCCTGCCCTCCTTTGTTGCAATGGCTCCACGGTTGAGCAATGATCGATCCGTTTTGGGTCGGCCCCGGAAATACGGAGGGATCGTCTTCTTTCGGCGGAAAACCCACCCTGCGGCACTCCCTTTTTCGTTCGCGCGGGACGTCAGGGCCTGGGGAAGGTTCTCTCGACCAGGGGGCTGGTCACGGAACCGGTAAAAAGTATGATCCGATAAGCCGGGTAGGGAGCCAGGGTGATGTTGGCCCTGACATCCGCTCCGCCCCCGGCCGGCACACACTGGATGATGCCACTGGTGAGCTGCTCCGAAGCCTGCCCCGCAGGGTCCGCAATACCGCGGATTGAGTAATTCACCGGATTGACGTCGTTGTTGCTTGTGTTCCGGACGGTAAAGGACATCCATTCGCCTGAGATGGTAGCATCGTTCAATGCGAGGTTTTCGGACGAAGGTCTGACCGAAACGGGGAGAGGGAATACCTCGCTCGCAAGGAGATTGTTTCCGTCTCGCAGTTCAAGCACGACTTCGGCTTCCTCGTGTTCCCGCATTGGAACAAAACCCACGTGGGCTTCCGTTGCACCGGCAGCCAGGGGCCCGATGAGAATGTCTTGCCAGGCCGATTCGTTGACGCCCGCCGCCTTGCGATAGATGGGCCGCAGCACGAGGTTGCCGGTGGCGGCCGTGCCGGTGTTCCGCACCGAAACGGTCCATTTCAGCACGCAGGCCGGACCGGACTGGGACGCCGGCATGAAGCGGAAGTCCGCAAACTGGACATTGGCTGCCGGCTGCTGTGTTTCTGGAGAAGTTTCCGTGCCCTGAACGCTCCCCGTCTGACCCGGCTGCGGTGCGACGGCGTTTTTCGGCAGTTGTTTGATCTTCAGTTGAGGCGTCGTCAGGGCCGGGACATTGTCCTTTATGCCCTGTTTGACGCCCTGGTTCTGGGCCATGGCTGGAGCAGCGAGAATGGCGATGATCACCAACGCGGCAAGAAGTCTTCCCATATCCGTCCTCCCTTTACATGGTTCGGAATACATCGTGTCCCCGGAGAGTCTCGGGTCATGGCATATCGCTTGATTTTATGCATTTCATTCATCAAACGGAGCCCCTTTTCTTCTCATACATCACGCCCGGTTCCACAGCAACCTTTCCAGCGTGCATCGGACGGGAGTCGAAGGGGCGCATTGACAGGCAACCCAAGTTTGACAGCGACTTAAGGTCAACTCCCTAGATTTATGACCTATGTTGACTTTTATCTACTCGATATTGCTGTCAAACTTGGGAGGCAATGGCAAATTTTGAACGAACCGTCATCAGTTCAAAGCCGATGAACAGAAAAAAGGGATCCCAGTCTTTCG
>DIEZ01000076.1:0-1198 GCA_002418885.1 Syntrophaceae bacterium UBA5761 | reverse complement strand
GCTCTCCCAGCTGAGCTAACCGCCCCCGTCCCGTCCAACGAGAAACAGTCTCTATAGAGACACTTGCCTGCTGTCAAAGACTTTTTTCGAAAAAATCGAAAAATTTCGAACCGCTTCCAGGGCCTTGGCCGATCCCGGACAGACCGGGCGGGGAGGGCAGACAAAAGGGCCGCCCGTTGCCGGACAGCCCTGATGTTCGTCGCTCGAAACTTCCCGAATCAGCCGCAGGAAGTGCAAGAGGAGCAGCCGGAGGAGGCGCCCGTCTTCAAGCCCGATTTGATGTTGAAGCCCATGTGCGGATGGAATTCCACGGAGATGGGCTTGGATTCGTTCATGAGGTTGGTTTCGACCAGGAAGGTGTATCCGTCGATTTCGTGGACTACGTCGTTGTCTTTTTGCTCATCCAGAGCAAGCGCCAGGCGAGGCCCGCCTCAGCCCGCGGCCATGTAGACCCGGATCGGAGAAACTTCCTTTCCGGCGAAGTGCATATCGAGCTGCTCTTTGGCAGCCTTGGTGAGTTCAAACATGGAAATCCTCCTTTGATGTGGGAAAGGTGGTAGTTATTGATGAAATCGATGTCAATGACCTTTGTCTTACGATTTTCGCTATCGTTCGCTCCCACCGCCGGGTAAACGTGTCCGACCGGGCAGTTGCGACGCGAAGGAAAAAGATGCTTGTCTGTCCGAGCGAATACCGGTTATGCTCCCACCGTAACCATCATTTCACACTTGGCCAGAGGGATGAGCATGCAGAACGCCCGCATCCTTATCGTCGACGACGAGCAGAGCATCCTCGATTTTCTCGGGGAGTACCTGAGCGAACACGGTCACGAGATCATCACGGCCGAGACAGGCACCCAGGGCCTCGATCTCTACAACTCGGAGATGCCCGACCTGGTCCTGCTGGACCTCAGACTGCCGGACCTGTCCGGGCTGGACGTGCTCAAGCACATCTCCTCCCGCGACGAGGAGACGGCCCTCATCGTCATCTCCGGGGCCGGCACCCCCGACGACGTCATCGAGGCTTTGCGCCGCGGCGCCTGGGACTTTCTGGTCAAGCCGTTCACGAACCTCGAGTTCGTGCTGCACTCGGTCAGAAAGTGCCTTGAGAAGAAGCGACTCCGGCAGGAAAACAGGCTGTACCGCAAGCACCTCGAAGAGGAGGTCGAGCGGCGTACCCTGGAACTGCGCCAGGAGAT